>JACNKV010000027.1 GCA_014381855.1 Fidelibacterota bacterium
ACTCTTAATCACTTGGTCGGGGGTTCGAATCCTCCCCGGCGTACTTGTACCCCGCCCGTCGATAAACTATCTCCGTTGGGACTAAATGAAGTTGGAGAAATACTTATGAACATACGTTTCGCAACGCCGAACGATATTGACTTTATCGTTAGGGCTAACCAAGAGATGGCCTTAGAGACAGAAGATAAACCGCTGGACCAGCACACGGTTAGGGCGGGAGTGAGTGCTGTATTCCAACAAAAAAGTGAAACACGTTACCTTATTGCAGAGGTAGATGGGAATCCTGTTGGGAATCTCATGATTACCAAAGAATGGTCTGATTGGCGAAACGGATATTTTTGGTGGATTCAATCGGTATTTATTCAATCCGAATATCGACGGAAAGGTGTTTACAAACGGCTGCATGCTAACGTAAAACAACTTGCCAAAGATAATAATGCATGCGGTCTCCGTCTTTATGTGGATAAAAATAATTCCATCGCCCAAAAAACGTATGAATCCTTGGGAATGATAAATACCCATTACTTTCTATTCGAAGACGATTGGAGTTAAGGATTTTCACCTTGAAGCGCCTTCTACTTACTTCTGCGTGCTTATTGAGTCTTCTTATGTCAGAGGGAATCCCGACAGATTCCATCTCCCACATGGTGCAGGTGGGGGATTCTCTGAAAAATGCGGCTGACTTTGATTCAGCACTTACGGTATTCCACCGTGCGCTTACCCTCGCAAAAGATATTGGCAATAATGAACATATCATTGGAATAAATATCCAGCTATCAAATACGTATGTTCAAATGGCGGATCATAAATCTGCTGAAATATTTTCTATGAAGGCTCTTTCCTTGGCGGATAAAGATGGACGGGACTCCATTTGGATTGATGTAAAAAAACAAATCCTTTTGTTGCAATATATGCAGGGGAAATATGAAAATGCGCTGACGACGGCGCAAGAAGTTGTTCCGCGTAGGATTCAACTGGTTGGGGCTAACCATCCTGATGTTGCCATTGATTACAATGATATCGGTGTAATCTCCTATAGACTTGGAAAATATTCCGAAGCTATAACGGCATATACTCAAGCTTTTCAAATAATAGAAAATGACGACCAAAACATAGAACTTCGTGCAAAACTTCTCAATAACATTGGTGTGATTTATGCGAAGGAAGGCGACTATTTAAAGGCACTCGATTATTATAAACATTCGTTGAAAATAAAAAAACAATATTTCGGGAATCAGCACAGGTCCATTGGCACGAATTTGCGAAATATCGGAATCATTTATAGTCGAATTGGAGAATATAATCGCGGGATGGAGTATTATCATCTTGCGCTGAAAAACTGGAAAGATTACTACGGGGATTCTCATCCGAAAATTGGCGAACTGTACCAGGACATCAGCGTGGTACAGATGTACTTGGGAGATTATCAATCTGCGCTGGGCTATCAAACTGAAGCTATGAATATTTTGTCCGCCAAGCTGGATGAATCTCATCCGCTCATTGCCTTGGGTGACTCAAACTTGAGTATGCTATATATGGGAATGGAAATGTATAATGAAGCTGAAGTACATAATTTAGCGTCCATACAAAAACAAATTGAACGATTTGGCGAAAAGCATCATGACCTTGCGATAAATTACAGTAATCTTGGAACAATTTACGCTGAAAAGAAAAAATACAAGCTTGCACTAGAGTATCTGAACAAAGCGATTGCCTTAAGAAAAGCTCAACTTGGAGAGTGGCATTACAAAACAGCAATTATTTATGGCAAAATTGGGTCAACATATTTTAAATTAAAAAATTACGAATTAGCAGAAGAATATCAACTGAAAGCCTTAGATATAGCCAAAATATTTTGGGGTGATTTCCATCATCGAACCGGAGAATTTTACACTCGTCTTGGAAAACTCTATTCAGAAATGAAAGATCACCAAAAGGCGTTAAAACAATATCAATACAACGTCATTTGTCAATCTGTGGAGTTCAAAGATACAGCGATATTTGCGAATCCCGACCTCATCCCGGGGCCACAAAACTATCAGCTGCTAAATGCCTTATCGATAAAAGCAAAGGAATTGGAAAAAGCGGCTGAGTCTTTTTCGCAGTCAAAAGAGGATCAAGCAATATATTTAACTGCCTCTTTAGAAACCTATGAACATTCCATTCAGCTACTCAACACGATTCGAAAGGGATTTTATTTAAACAAATCTAAATTAGCTATCAGTGAGTTGCATAATAAAATCTTCACGCCTGCGATTCATTTGGCATACAAACTTTATGACGATACGAATCATTTTGCATATCTTCGCCATGCATTTGTCCTCTCCGAGCAGGAACGCGCGATGGTTTTTTGGGAGAATCTCACGTCAATGGATGCCAAGCAATTTAGCGGAATCCCGGATAGTCTTTTACAACAAGAAAAGTCGCTTCGTACTGCAATTGCATTTTATCAAAACAACGTTGCAAAAAACAAAAAATTGTCTTCAGATAAAACTGATAATTCATGGACAACAAAACTTTTTAACAGTACTGAAGAATATAAATCTCTTTTGAATAATTTTGAGACGTATTATCCTGACTATTATTCTCTTAAATTTCATACAGATTTGATGTCAGTGGATGAACTTCAATCCTCCTTAGACAGACGAGAAGCTTTAATCGAATATTCTGTATCAGATACCTTGCTATATATTTTTATAATGACAAAAAATGACCTTGCATTAAAAATTGTTCCCGTAGATTCCTCCTTTTCTGATTTACTTTATAAATTTAGGGAGTCGATAATCAAACTCAGACCAAAACGTTACGTTGATTCCGCGGCACAATTATATTCCACACTGATTGAGCCAATTAAACGCCATTTGCGCTTTAAGAAAAAATTGATCATTATTCCGCACGAAGAACTGCACACCATCCCATTCGAAGCATTAATAACCAAACATCCAAAAACCAGGAATATTTCTTCCTATTCTTATCTCATAAATGACTTTGACATTACCTATCATTACTCTGCAAATCTTTATCATTTCACTCAGGGCATACCCGATGGGCGGGCGGAAAACTATTTTGCAGGTTTTGCACCGGTCAACTATCAGAATGCCGGTGAACTCGTCCTTTCCAATCTCCCTAAATCTGTGACGGAAATACGGGAAATCAAATCCATGTTTGACCAAATTAATCTACCATCCACCGAGTATGTCTACAAGGATGCTGCCGAAATCAATATCAAATCCACAAACATGCAGGATTTTCGGTTTATCCACCTTGCGACTCACGGAATTGTCAATTCTGAGAACCCTGACCAATCTTGTTTGATTTTTTCCAATGATGATACCTCGTCCACAAAAGAGGATAATGTCCTTTACGCAAATGAGTGCTACACACTCGACCTCAAAAGCGATTTAGTCGTGTTGAGTAGCTGCGAAAGTGGATTAGGAAAAATCATCAGTGGAGAAGGGATGATAGGATTGAATCGCGGATTTCAATATTCAGGAACGAAAAATATTGTGTATTCCCTGTGGAAAGTTGACGATGCCTCCTCTCGAGAATTGATGGGACACCTGTACTCTAAAATCGTTCAAACAGGAGCACGGTCTTCTACGCTGCGACAGGCAAAACTAGCGTTAATTAAGAACCCCGCTACGGCATTCCCGAAAGCATGGGCAGGATATATTTGGATGGGAAAATAATCCATGGTAAATGGTCAATGGATAATGTCGTAGCGAAGCGCCTGCCAGGCCCCTTTCTGCAGTAAACTCATTTATTCTACAATAAATTTTCCGACGTAAAGGAGATCAGTTGCGGACTCCAATTTCCAGTAATACAAGCCTTTAGGTAGGGTGCTCGTTAACATATAACGCTGATCATTACTTTGCGTGGAAACCACTATCTCCTGCCGGTTATTTAATACCGTAAGCTGAAGTCTCTCTACGTTATTATACTCCCAACGAAATTCCACCTTCTTTCCATTAGTTATCATACCAACCTGTGGAGAAATAATATTTAATTGTCCGGCATCGCTACGATATTGACTCCCGATATAATGTTCATACATCGGGTCAGAACTAAACACCGTGTCATTCGTACCGGCTCCCCGCTTTTGGAGGATAAGTGCGGAAAACATTAAGACAATTATTGACGTGTACAGAATCGTTTTCCATGTGTTTTTTCGATGAGGTACTGTCTCATTTTTCTCCAACAATTCTGTTGGGATACCTCGTATATCCGGGGCCATCGTGAGCATAGAGGACACATCCACTATGGCCTCTTTGCATTCAAAGCACTCTTCAACATGATTCTGAACATCTTTCGGAATTTTATCCGTATCCTTTTTTTGAAATTCTTCAGCACACAGCGCAATCATTTCCTTGCTGATATGTTCGTTCTCAAACTTATGATTTTTTCTATAGGTAAATTTCATGATTTCTTTCCTTTGTGATTCAGATGATATTTATAATAATATAGTGACACCAATGTCATAAAAACATTCGTGTTATATACGGGGGCAGTGTGCATTTTATTCATCAAGGTTATCGATTCACTAATCTTGTTATCTATCCATCGTGATAATGTAACCGGTTTATTGTCTGTTTTCTCTTTTTTATTTATTACAGGAAGAACCTGCGTAAAAATCGTGAGCTGAGTCCTGTTTACATACGATGCCTGAAAAACGGATAATTCCTCTTCGGATACATTTCCCAGCCAGCCTTCAACATCCTCTCTTTCTACCGGAAGACGATACTTAAGCTTCAGGAGTAGTTCAAGCTTTGGACGTGTCTTATGATATAATTTCAGTACCTTGCTTAACCGTGCCATCTCAGTCTGAAGCACAGGTTCGAGCGTAAAATCATAAGAATGTTTATCCACGTTTGTTTCACCTCCGTCTTCCAACTCGAATGTATGCCATCTCCGTATTCTTCTGAGGATGTCTCTAATCTTATATCGTATTGAAACCACAAAATAAGCGGAAAATTGTGAATCTTTTTTTGAACGGCTGTAGTTTTCCCAAATTGTTTGAAGCCCCCCCTTCTGTAATAAGAGGAATAATTCCTGCGTAATATCTTCTAATCTGTCCGGATAGTGATTAGCATAACAACGACGAACATAAGAGGTAATCATAGGAAAATACATCAAGATAAATGCGTTAGGATCATTATATATCATTGGCTTTATTGAACAATATTCTCTTACAACTGACTGAAGAATTTTTTCTGATTTTTCCGAAGATGCATATTCTTCAGAGAAAACACGATAAAAAAAACTATTTCTGACGGTATCTAAAAGAGTTGGAAAGACTGCTTCGGGAAAATGCTCTACAGGATATAAGGTGCGGATGGCTAATCGAACCGCCGATTCGGTTTGAGGATGGGTGTCGAAAATATCTGACATGGTAAAGTGAGTATAGTTTATGGAAACTTTTGTCAATATTCAAAGGGAATTCAAAAAAATAAACGTCAAATTTACAGACATGGTATCCACCTTGCGGTAAATTGAAGTCAACATATTT
>JACNKV010000026.1 GCA_014381855.1 Fidelibacterota bacterium
TTGGAATACAAAATTGCTTTTTAGAGATATTATCTTTTATAATTGCACGCAACTTTATTTTCAATTTCGATTCAGTTTTAGTAAACGAATATCCCACCACATCATTGATAGATAATAATTTGCTTACAGGCAGTTCAGGAATAACAATATTGGACACAATAACAATTCGTTTTGACTTATCCAGAATGGGACGGATTCGACTCAAAGATTGATAGATTTCATCTTCTCTGGAGATTTCTAAAATAGCCTGCAAATGAGGGTCTTTATATGTCATCACTTTGATGCCTTTTGTTGTATTATGATATTGTTTGATTTCCATATTAGTGGAAGCACTTAAATTTTCTGTATAGAAGAATGCTGCAGCATATTTACGAATTAAATTTTCAGGGTATCCTGGGGCTCCGAAGATGATAACCTGCTTCGCAGATTCAAATTCATTACTTCCACGGTTGCCGTAGAAATGGGTGACCATATTGTCCGGAACAATATTCAGTTTTCTCACAAATTGTTTCATATTCTGTTTGCAGATTATCAAACTGTTTTTCTCTTTTTCTACCAATTTATTCAACACTTCCAGCATCCGTTTTCTATGGAGCGGATTTGATTTTAAAGATGTGATGCCGCCTGCGGTGGAATAGATTTGGATGACTTCGTTTAAAAACCGCAAGTGCGGTTCATACTCTATGGGTTTAATCTCAAATAAACTTTCGTAAATAATGGGTTTTGCTGTGGCATCCAGAATGATTGTGGGTTTTGTTTTTGGCGGTGCAGGGTGTTTAAAATTCAAAGTGATTATGGGTTCTTTTCCTGATTTTTCAAAAGAGAACCTTGAAAGATGGCTCTGATTATCTGCTCTTAATAATTCCAATTCTAAAATATTGATTAGTTCTTTAGTAAAATTAAAGGGAACAGCAAATTTGGGATTGTCCAGGTTAATGAATATATTATTCAAATAATCTTTTCGGTAAGAATCAATCATTGAAAATAAATCTAACAATTGACCGGGGATTAGAAATTTGTAAAAATCGCTCACATACCTTGGATGAAATTTTAAGGACTCAAATTTCAATTGTAAATGCTTGCGAAGTGTAATCCCGCTTAAGGGGAATCCCATATTTTTATCTTCCAATAACAATACAAATGTGTCCAATAATAATTTTAAAGATAGGTGGGGTTTTATGACTCTTGCAGGAGCATTTGCATCTACAAGATCATCATAATTTTCATCTAACCATAGAAGCACATCTTTAAAATCTTTCAGTCTAATTTTTAACTCATTTTTAAACTGTCCCATAATATCTTCATCAAAAACCACCACATCAAACTCTTTCACATACTTTTTGACTTTATATAAAAACATAGGCTGCTGAACAAACCAATGGCTTTCACAATTTTCAAATTGTCTGAAATAATCGCATCTTTTATAATGCTCACATGGTTCACACAAATGTTTATGGACATTGAGATTGCGGTCTCTTAAAAAACTCGCCATATCTGACTGATAGCAGTTCCCTGCTACCATGATGCCATCTTTTATTTGTTCTGGCTGTCTTCCCCTGATTTGTCGCCAATTTTGACGATGTTCTGGTGGGATGTTGTCAAATAATGAGAGTTGGCTGCCAATCCAGACACAGCGAAGTCCGCTTTTTGAAACCCAATCAAAAGTGCTGACCGTTTTACCTGATCCGGCTGGTGCTTTGACTAAAATTGGTTTAATACGCCGTTTGCGATTTTTCTTTCGAAGATCAAATACATAATTTTGGATGGTTTCAGTCATGTGTATGCGAAGCTCATTTGGCGTATCAAATATTAATTTTGAATCATCTTTTATTTCTAATTCAGGCAAATCAATGGTCTTCTTGCCATACTCTATTTTTTTATACTCGCTGTAAATCTCACAAGATGGATTGCAGTCAAACCCTAAACTTCGAGCAAAATTGCAATTGTGACTGTATTTATCTGTGTTAAAAATGGTCTTTACTGCTGTCTGAGTGGATAGTTCTATGTCTCTTGGAGAAGAATTTGAAAACTTTGCCAATTTATTTAATGCATGATAGGTGAGAAAATCAGCCGTCTCATTCAGTTCTCTATCGATGGTTTTCATATATCCTGCTAAAAACATGGTTACCAAATTCCTATTTGATTTTTTCTCATCGACCACACCATGACTTAAAGCATGAGTTACACAAGGCGGATGGGTAAGTTCTGCAATGTCTTTGATAAATCTGTACTTACCTTTTACCGGTTTTTGGCTCTCCTTTGCAGAAATTAATTTGCGAACATTTTTGTTTTTAACAGTGTATTTGGGATAGTCTTTGCAATGCTGAACACCGATTTCATATAATTCGATTAATCCGTTGGGCTTTGACACGATCAGGTTCCATTAATTTTATTGTGCAATCTCTAAAATATGCTTCTCACCCTTTGCAAGATCATCCACAGACAACTTTATTTTCTTCAATCCTGACGACTGGTGATAGGTGTTTACCATGCGAAATTGTCTTCTTGCAGAATAGATGGCATAATCGATATGAATGGAACCGATTTGATACTCGATGAGCCTTGCTATGTGCTCGTTTACAAGATGGTTATTTTCTGCTATTTTCTGACCGAATGAGAAGTAAGGCACCACCACATGAAACCCTCTACCACCGGAAAAATACAGTGAAAAAGGTGTGTGTTTCTTTTCAAAGTAATGGATGAGTTTTAAAACATTTGGAATAGCACCATCAATTGTTCTGATATATTTGTTTGGACCTATATCAAAATCAAATGCCAGATCCATGAAACATTCTTTTGGCAAATTCTTTTCAATCTCAACTATGTGTTCTATTTGTGATTTAATTCTTTCATATGAAAAAGTATAAGGCATGGATTTCATTTGGCGAAGTTTTGCTTCTTCTGTAATCAGCTTGGCTTTTTCGATGGCGTATTCATAAGAATAGTAATTCAAAGTGGTATAGCAATTGTAATAGCTAAATACCCTGGCATAACTATCCATAATCTTTGCATCATTAGGTAAAGGCAACCATTTGAGTAAATAATCCTTCCCGTTATTGTGCTGGGGCGGGATTCCCTGGGAGATTTTTAAATATTTGGCTGCTCTGTCTGGATAATCTGTGTGAATGATGTATTTCCCCAAATCTCTTTTTGAATGGCGATGCCAAACTTCTCGAATCATTGTATCCTTTGGAAAACTTTGTATATAGTTTAAAAGACTCTCATAATATTTCATTGTTTTTCCCCCAAAAGGGAAAGGAAGGTTCTTCGTTTATCCACCTGCTTGTTTTTGGCAGCCGTTTTAATACCCCGCATATCTCCCAAGATATAACTCTGCTTCTTTGCTCTGGATACACTGGTGTAAAACAGGTTTTGATGGAGCATAATATAATGGGATGAATGCACAATAGAAATCACACAAGGAAACTCCGATCCTTGAACTTTATGAACCGTTAAACAATAGGCGAGAGAGATATTTCTCATCTGTTTTGGTTTGAGAGTTAAAGCTCCATTATTATCAAATTCAATGGCAAACTTTTTATTATCATAGTCTGCTTCTCTCACAATTCCCATGTGGCCATTCATTACACCCAGTTTATAATCATTCTTGGTCTGAATCACTTTGTCGCCCGGATAGAGCTTTGGGAAACTCCCTTTTGGAGTTATGTCTATATCTCTCCCATAAATTTTTTCTTGCAATAAATTCTGAAGAATCCTGTTCAAATTAAATACACCTATATCCGTTCTTTTCATGGGCGACAAAACCTGAACATCCCGGATTAAATCATACTCAAGGGGTAAAATATCTCTGTAAAGGTGTATGAGACCGCTTATTAAATCATCGTGGATATCATATCGATTCATCATTTTCCAATCTGAACTTTTATGATCTGTCTTTTTTAACCCATGGGCAACTCCGTCTAAAATCTTGAGACTATTTCGTTTCAAAGTCCCTGCCTGACGAACCACTTCCGTTAAAACAGTATAAGGAATCAACTTCTGCTTCAGGATGTCCCGTAAGACATTCCCGGCTCCCACGGGTGGCAGCTGATTATGGTCTCCAGCAAATATGATTTTGGTATTTTCAATATCAATGGCATCCATTAAATGATAGAATAACCACACATCTATCATACTGACTTCATCAAGAATTAGCACATCTGTTATCAGTTTATTCCCCCCATGGTAATTAAATCCTCTGCCATCATATCCAAGGAGTCTATGAATCGTAGAAGCAGGCATTTCACACACTTCTTCCATTTTTCTGGCAGCTTTGCCTGTGGGGGCACAAAGAGTCACCGATAAATCATCTTTTTGAAATTCATCTACCAATTTTTTAATCGAAAATGTTTTACCTGCTCCCGCCGGTCCCGAGATAAGGTATTGGGAATTTTCCATGGCTCCAATAAATGCGTCCTGTTGACCACTATTTAATGTGCTATTTTTAACCTGCAATAGCAATTTATTGTCAATTGTTTTCGATTCGGTTTTCAACAGTTCAAAAAGTTTTTTCTCCATCTCAAAATACTGTGGTAAGGCAATCACACCAGTCCCATGATAACTGTAACATTTAAGTTTTTTCAAATGAATAAGACTGTCCAGATGGGCATGAATAATGTCATCGGCATCCAACTGAGGAAGCTGCAAAACGGTTTCTGTTTCGGATAACAATTCTCTTTCTTCAATCCAAGTATGTCCATTATTCAACTCTTCTTTTACAATGTGAACTAATCCTGCCTGGATTCTTATTTTACTATTTCTTTTCATCCCGGCTTTTAGGGCTATTTCATCCGCTCGTCTAAATCCAAAACCGTCAATGGTATCGGTTAAACTGTATGGATTTTCTCTTACTACATGCACTGCAGCAGAACCATATTTCTTAATAACTTTGGAAATCTGATTCATGGTTAAATCGTATCCGGCTAAAACCGTAATAGCAGAATTTACATCTCTGGTTTCGATCCATTCTTTTTTCAAGATTTCAACTATTTTGGGTGTGATGCCTTTTATCTTTAAAAGTTTTTCAGGCGTTTTAATCAACAGTTCTTCAAAATCCTCCCCCAGTGAATCGTGATTACTGCAGTCGCAGATGTTTACGATATCTTCAGCTCGTTTTCTGCCAATCCCTTTAAAACTGTCCGACTCTGAAAGAAATCGAATAAGTCCCTCTCTATCCACAGGAATGTCCATTTCATATCCGGTGGCTTCAAACTGCCAGCCGTATTTTTCATGACGTTTAAACTTTCCTTTTAATTTGCATCTCTCATCTAAAGATACAGGGAATTTGATACTGAACTTGATGGGCTGACCTTCATCTGTTTTTATTAATCCGGCACAAAAAGAGTCACTGGTAAAAAACAACTTTATAATCTGACCTACAATGGTTCTATTGCTCATAATATTGCCAAACAGATTTCAAATATTTTTCCACCATCATCTGTGCATAGGCATGATTTTCCCAGAAGAATACCGGGATCTTCCATTTGCCGGAGATAGCTGCCA
>JACNKV010000025.1 GCA_014381855.1 Fidelibacterota bacterium
GTGTTTTCCAGTCTCCGTAACGAATAGTTAAGTAATCCTCAACATGTGATGGGATACTAATCTCTCTGCCTTCCCAAGTGATTGTTTCCAACTCAGTATGAAATATTTTGTCTACTTGTTTTAAGGCATTGGTGTCAATCCAACGATGGTAATCACCAACTTTATAAAGACAGAATAGGTCCACGTGGAAATTTATCTGTTTAAGTTTTTCCCATGGTGTTTTTATTTTTACTACTCTGGTATCGCCCGGTATCCATGGATTATTAATTGGTTTATTTTTTACAAGGTATTTTGGTAGAAATTTCCGTCGTAAACTTAATGCTCTCTGAGCATATTCTCCTGGGATACCCAGATCTGCATCATAATCCCATGGGATCAAATCACCATCTCGAATTATTCCCAAGAGAGTTCCTGCTTCCAGCCAATGCGGTATATTATTCTCCCGAAGAATATCAATTGTATGCAGGAGCATATTCTTCATCCGATGGTGATATTTTTTTTCATGCAATTTTATTTTAACAGTAGGTTCAGCCTTTTCAACCTTTTTGGGTAAAACATTTTTAATAATATTATCACTAACAATCGCTAAATCCTCAATTTGCTCTATCCAATCTGGATTATTTTTAAGCCAATTTCCATATCTTTGAGTGAGATAGTCCTCCGCATTAGATGGGATTGGATATCGCTTCGCATTAAAGTCAATGGAATCTAATTGATCAAAAAAATGAGCATTTACCCATTTACAATTTCTGTTATCAACCCAACGATATTTGTCAGACATTCTAAATTTGGGAGAAACAAACACCTTAAAAGCGTCGCTCCTTCTTTTCCAGCTATTAAAAATACCGACCCTGACAACATTTCCCTTAATCCATTGTCTCCCCGAACGATCAGGATAGCTATAAAATTTATATTTACGACCAAATTCTTTTTTTACCGTTAATAATTTTGTTAAGTAATCCCCGGGGATAGACACATAAATGTTTTTTCTGTTAGATAACTGTTTATTCCTCTTTTCGCCCATCACGCCTAACAATGTATCAGAATCCAACCAATAGGGGATATTGTGTTTTTCAAAAATACGAATCGTCTCCCGAAATATTTTTTTCTGTAATCTGTTATCTAATTCCATTAATTCAAACAATAATTATTTGGATTGTTGACTAAACTGAATATCGTAAAGGTGTTTATACACACCGTTATTATTGATTAACTCATTGTGACTACCTGCCTCAGAGATTCTTCCGTCTTGAAGTACAATAATTTTATCGGCATTTTTGATCGTTGAGAGTCTGTGTGCGATGACCAATGCTGTACGATTTTTCATTAATTTTTCAACGGCTTCTTGGACAGCTCGTTCAGATTCTGTATCCAAAGACGAGGTTGCTTCATCCAAAATTAAAATTGGCGGGTTTTTCAAAAGTGCCCGTGCTATCGCCAATCTTTGTCGCTGCCCGCCTGATAACCTGACGCCTTTATCACCAATAATGGTGTTCCAACCTTCCGGCATTTCTTCTATAAACTCAAGTGCATTTGCAGCTTCTGCGGCATAAAGAATATCATTATCTGATACGTCTTCAAGTCCATAGGCGATATTTGCACGCACGGAGTCATTAAACAAAATGGTCTCTTGGGTAACAATACCCATTTGTCCACGCAGAGAATTTAATGTGACTTCTCTGATATCTTGTCCGTCAATTGTAATTTTTCCTTTCGTAACATCGTAAAACCGTGGAATTAAATCAGCAACCGTTGATTTCCCGGCACCGCTTGAACCCACTATCGCAACAGTTTCTCCTCGTTTCACAGTGAAGGATATTCCGTTTAACACCGAACTTTCTTCTCCATTATAACAAAAGTGAACATCGTTCAACTGAATGTAATTACTGAATGCTGTAATGATTTCCGCATTCGGTGCATCTTTAATCTCTGATGGTGTATCTAATACTTTATATACTCGTTCAGCAGAAGCCATCCCGGTCTGCAATTCAACATTGACATTGCTTAATTTTCGAAGCGGGTCCATCACACTAAACATTAACAGTACAAACCTAATAAAATCTTCAGACGTCATTGTATGCTCTACCAGTACGTCCATTCCGCCAATCCATAACAGCGATACACCGATTCCGACACCTATGGTTTCTGTTATCGGTGTGGAAAGATGTCGCAGTTTGGCTCTTCTGAATATTAGGTTAAAGTACTTTTTCGTTTCTTTTAGAAATCGATTTACTTCATAACCTTCCATCGAAAACGCTTTTACTACACGAATCGATGCAAGAGTCTCCGTAATGATATTGGTAATCCCTGCTATTTTCCCGGCAGTGCGACGGGATTTACGACGAATGCTCTTCCCAATGGCAATAATCACAATGCCAGATATTGGAACAATAATCGCGGCTAATAATGTCAGCTTCGGGCTAATAATAAACATTAGGGTCAGGAACGCAATAATATTGATGGGTTCCACAAAAAGTTTCTGAAATGTTGTAGATAGAGCACGGCGCATATTTGCGACATCATTGATGACTATGGACGTTAATTCTCCGGATTTTCTATTATCAAAATATGATAAAGAAAGCCTCTGAAAATGAATATATAATCGGTTACGTAATTCAGTGATTAATTGAAACTGTACGTACGTGAGCAAGATATTTTTTATGTATAAAAATACATTTTTAATTGCAAAAATCCCTAAGAGATACAAACATAACATCTTGAGTGTATCTACGGCAGTTCCCTGCAAAATCAAATTGTTTGTCCAAAGTTTCAGCTGGTCATTAATCGAAATGTCTGAAGCGGATTTAAGGAGATGGTTTTGACTGACCACTTTTTCGAAATCCGCTAAAATACTATTTAGCAGTGATGCCATTAACCAAATGGATAAACTGTTAAATGCAACAAATACAAATGCCGCCAGTGTCGAGCCCAGCAAGTAATGCCAGTATTTTCCAACCAGCTTAAATAATCGGGAATAAAGAGATTTAGGCATGAAGATTAGTTTTTTATCTTTTTTCTAATGAATCTACTTGTGGAATATACGATTTACACCATGTAAAAAACATATTACTTGTTTTTCAGCACCATTTTTCTGTGCGGAATCCCAGCCTCGAAAAATTGTTTGCCCACTGTAACAAATCCAAATCGTTTGTAAAAATAAATCACACCTTCTTGAGCATTCAGATAAATATGTTTTTCCAGCCGATTTTCATTTAACGCAAATCTGACAAGATCCGTTCCAATACCTAAACCACGATGGGTTTTTAACACCGTGAATCGTTCGAACTTTACTCCGTCTTTCGTTTTACGCCAGCGAGCGGTTCCAACAGGATTGTTCTCAGCTATTGCCATAATATGTCGTGAACTAACATCAAATTCGTCCATTTCAATCTCTTCGGGCACATTTTGTTCCTTGATAAATACTTTCCGACGGATCTCAAACGCCTGCTCAAGCTCAGATTTAGTTTTCACTACTTTGATTATTATATCCATTACGTTTATGAGTTAATGAGTTTAAAGTGTTTTAGACAAATCATGCAACAATCCAATACTCCATCAATCTGAATCCTAATCCCTATTCCTAATCTTTATTCCTAATCCCCGACATCCGTCGGGATTTTGCTTCGCTCAACTTTATCCTCCTCCGGTCCGTCCCAGAGTATTGGATATATCGACTCACCAAACATACCGACATTTGCATCATAAAACAGTTTTAAGTCATGGCTATTAAACGGGGTTTTTATGCTCTTATCTTTTAACAAAGTGTTCCCAAAATAATTGCTGCTATATTGCTTCACAGAGGAGTGATGCCGGACAATCCGAATAGGATAAACATCTGCTTTTATCGCTGCCATAATATCTGAATCCGAATCGCCATAATACATATCTAAATCCAAATATTTCATAACTTTATGTTTGGTTGTAAACTTATTTCCGTCGATTTTCTCTTTTGGACTAAAAAACAAATTGATTCCTTCCTTTACATCAAAACCAACCACATCGGATAAATATTCTGCGACAAAATGACCATTCTCTCCGCTTCGGGCTGTGATGAAGTATACTTCATGTCCATTTAGGTGAAAATATCTAACGAGTGTAATCGTTGGTGCAATTGGAATGGACAACTCTCTGTCACGGGAGTTTACCCACCCAAAATCCAGATGGTTGTTTTTATCCCTGGGCGCATCCTGAAATACGTAGCGTGAATATAAAACCGTATCGTCTATATCGAAACCGATTTTCATAATTCCCGGCTGGGCAAACGAAATTCCACTGACTAAAATTCCGGTAACCAAGATGATGTTTATCAAAAATGTTTTATGTGTGTTTATCTTCATAACGCTCTCTAATTATTGTAATTTTAGGCATGCAAACGGCAGGAATTTACATCCATATACCATTCTGTAGGAAAAAATGTATTTATTGCGATTTCTACTCCGTTCCTAATGCCAATGCCCGAATTCAACCATTTGTAAATGCGATTTGCTCTGAAATTAGACAATGTAAGATTGATACTTCTGACTGGATTTTTGATACGTGTTTTGTCGGTGGCGGGACACCAAGTCTTATTAATGCAAAGCAGTTGGAACAAATTCTCATCGCCTTAGAGAATCGCTTTAATATTCGTCGTTTTTCGGAGTTTACAATGGAAGTAAATCCCGGCGAAATATCCGAAAACAAGCTGAGAGATTTTCGATCTTTGGGTGTGAATCGGCTTTCCGTGGGAATTCAGTCTCTTAATCCAGATGAACTGCATTTCTTAAGTCGCATACATTCACCTAAAGACGCAACTCAAACTGTCCACTCCGCACGCAAGGCAGGATTTGAAAACATCTCCTGCGATCTGATTTATGGAATACCGGGGCAAACAAGTGAATCTTGGCAGTACGGTTTGCGGTCGGTCATCGATTTAAACCCGGAACACATTTCAGCGTATATCCTCACAGTTGAGAAAAATACGCCACTCTACAATCTTGAAAAAAATAAAATGATACATCTACCGTCTGACTCAGATGTGCTGGAAAAATTCCATCTAACCAACCATACACTTTCTGATGCCGGATATCATCGATATGAAATCTCGAACTATGCTAAACCAGGGAAATCCTGCAAACATAATCTGCACTATTGGAAGATCGAACCTTACGTTGGTTTCGGACCATCCGCACACAGTTTTGACGGAGCCAATCGTTGGGCAAATATTTCTGATTTATCAAATTACATCCAAAACATCGCAGAGAACGAAACTATCAAATCACTTCAGGAACAACTTACAAAGGTTCAACAAACCAACGAAATGATTGGATTTGGATTGAGATTGGCAGAGGGATTTGAAACAGACCTGATTCCAAAATCACTGTCTGAGCAATTTCAGTCATCCATGAAAAAGGCAGACGCAAAATGGTTAGAATGTCTAAATATCTCTGACGAACGTATTTCTCTCACCGAAAAAGGAATGACATTCGCCGATGCAATTGC
>JACNKV010000064.1 GCA_014381855.1 Fidelibacterota bacterium
CAAAACCACTGGTTTGGACAGGTGGATTTAACATTAACAATTACTTCAAACAATGATGGATCTTATAACCAAACCTTTCCTGTGGTAGTTCCCAACCCTTTTGCATCGATTATCCCAAACCAAATAATAACCGACGACACAAGCCAAACCCATAATTTGATTCAATGGTTTCCCCATCCGGTTTCGGGTGATGTATCTCTGTCTGTTTCAAGTTCAAATACGGATATTGTTCAAACAACATTGGTTCAAGATACGTTAATTCAATTAGACGTATTAAATGATGCATCGTCAATTTATGGATTTACAGATGTTATCATATGGGCAAACTATCCTTTTAGCCATAGTGTTTCGGATACCTTTGTCTTAACCCACAGTCCGGGAAATCAATTAGTCATTAATGAAATTCATTACAATCCGGCAGGTAGTCAAGGAAGTGATTCGGAATTTGAATTTATAGAATTGTCAAACAGCAGTAACCATACCATTCGTCTTGAAAATACGCTATTGAGCAACGAAATCAATTTTGGCTTTTCGGAAACAAACGCGATTTTACCTGATTCATTTGTGGTGGTAGCACGGGACAGAGATGCCTTATTGGCATGGTATCCGAATTTGAATAGCGACATTGTATTCGAAGGATTTACAGAATTATTAAGTAATACTAACGGAAGCATAAAACTTACTTTTAACGGATACGCTCTTGATTCATTGACTTATTCAGATACAGACCCTTGGCCGAGTGGCGCTGATGGAATTGGACCATCAGTGGAGTTAGTGAACCAAACATTGAACAATGAATATGGGGAAAATTGGCAAGTAAGCACATCAACAGGTGGCACACCTGGATACCAAAATAGTGTATATGATATTCAGGTTCCAACTTGGTCACAAAGTCCACCGAATTTAGTTTTTGATGAAGATGCTGATACAACGTTGGCTTTTTCAATATGGTATAATATTGTAACGGATAATTCTCCTGATAGTTTGTTAGTATTTTCTTTTTTAAATACAGGTGTTATTCACCCACTTGTAAATGGTGATAGTGTCAATTTTACCATTGATGCAAATTGGAATGGTGAAACAGATATTGGTGTTCGTGTTTCTGATGGAGCACTTTTTAGTGAAGAGACCATCCATATTATTGTAAATCCTGTAAACGATGCACCAACGATAACGGCAATAAATGACACAAGTTATGTTGAAGACAATAGTTTGAACTTTGTTCTCACTTCCACGGATATTGACAGCGATAATTTGGTTTACTCTGCTTTTTCTGATACAACAGCGATTTCCGTAACAGTGTCCGACAGTCTTATTTCTTTTACTTCAAGTTTGAACTGGAACGGAAGCAGTCTCATCACAGCAATGGTAAGTGATGGAGAATATTCAGATTCCACGAACTTTACGCTGACGGTCAATCCTGTTAATGATGCACCTACGATTACGGTAATAACGGATACGACTTTTAATGAAGATGATTTGCTTTCGTTTGTATTGAGTTCATTTGATATTGATGAAGATGATGTAAGCTATTTTGCTTTTACAGATACGAGTGCAGTTCAAGTAAGTATTACAGATTCATTATTGACAATCACAACCAACGCCAACTGGAACGGAAGCAGTCTCATCACAGCAATGGTAAGTGATGGAGAATATTCAGATTCCACGAACTTTACGCTGACGGTCAATCCTGTTAATGATGCTCCAGTTTTAACTCAACAATTTCTTGATGTAAATATATTGGAAGATGATTTTGGTGCAATACTCATTCCCCGAATAGAAGATTATTTTATGGAAGTGGACTCTAATGATATTATGCAATTTTATGCAAATACTTTTGATGCCGGCTTGGATTCCATTGTTTTTATTTCTGAAAGTGATGGTCTGCTTGCAAGAGGGTTTTCTATGAATGAGAAACCCACAAAAAAGAGTCATTTTAAAAGGGTGAAGCGACAAAATTATGTTCAAACAAAGAACAAAAGTCAAAAAATATCAAATAATAATTCCTTCTTTCAAACTGTTATTAATCGAAGTTCAAACAGAAATAATAATGATACAACGGCTTGTATTGTTTATCCATCTTTAAATTTTACAGGTGAAATTAATATCGAAATAATGGCGACTGATTTAATGGAGATAACAACACACGATACATTAAAATTGACAATAGAGCCTGTGAATGATCCACCCGTTATTTCTTCACAAAGTGATATAACAATTTTTGAAGATGACAGCACAAATTTTACGATTGTTGCTATAGATGTTGATTCTGAAAATTTGATTTATGAGGTTATTTCAAGTTCAAGTGAATTAACGATTTCCTTGAATAATGAAAATTGCACATTGATTCCAAATGAAAATTGGTTTGGTGAATCGCAAATTACACTTATTGTTTCCGATGATGAATATTCAGATACAACTGAATTTGTCTTGTCTGTTTTATCCGTGAATGATTTACCTATTCTTGAAACGCCATTACCGGATTTTACACTTGATGAAGATAATGGAGAAATTATCATCCTTGAACGATTGGAAGATTATTTTACGGATGTTGATACTATTACAGGTGATTCACTTCGTTTCTATCTTTCAAGTAATACTGCTGGTTTGGATTCTTTGTATTTATATATTGAGCCTAATTCAACAGGAATATATTTGTTACCAAAAGATAATTATTTTGGAGAAATTAACATAATTGTAACGGCAACAGATGATTCTATGGCAACGGTTTCTGATACGTTTTTGCTTGAAATCCTGAATGTAAACGACCCACCAATTATTACAGTCCAACAAACTGCTGTTACAAATGAAGAAACACCCATAGCCATTCCATTTTCGGTTTTTGACGAAGAAGGGGCAAATGTGTTCATGAGTAGTTTTGTGGATACGTCTGCTGTTTCTATTACAACGACAGATACAAATCTTGTTATAACACCATATTTGAATTGGTTTGGTGAAGCAAATGTTTTTCTAACGGCAGATGACGGCGATACGACCGTAACAGATACTATTTTACTCACGGTCGCCAATGTGAACGATGCGCCGGTTCTATTATCAGAATTTTCCCAATTTATATTATCTGGTAAAATAGCAATTCCACTATTTGTGAATGAAGTGGATGGCGATGAGATTCAGGCAATTGGTGCTTTCCGTTTGTCGCAGAGTGATAGTTGGCAAATGATGAATGTTAATACAGACACAAGTTATGCCGGGAATGTGGCTTTTTCTGTTGAGTGGGAAACGCTGGATAAAACGGGAAATCAAATAAATTGGGCTTATTCGGAAACGGCAGAATGCAGCTTGTGGGTAAATGATGGTTTAGTAAACAGCAATACCCTTGTATTTGATAGTCTTACTATTGCAAACATTGCCGGTGATTATAATTTGGATGCCAAAATCAATGCGGGTGATATTGGTCAACTTGTTGGGGCATTTTACCAGGAAGGAGCCGGTATATTGGATATTGATATTGGTCCATCGACAGGAACGGCACCATTTGTAACAACGGTTCAAGATTCAGTGATTGATTTTGAAGATTTAGCCACGTTTACCCAATCGTGGTATTGGGGAGCGGAAAACCTTCCTGGAATGAATCGTATTTTATTGGCAAAATCTATTCAGAATGATGGTAATGAAATATTTACTTTAAGAGCAAAATCTAATCGTATTTTATCATTGAATATTTCTGAACTTATAACAGAAGGCTTTGATTTATTTATTCAATATGATACTACCGAAATTCAGTTTGAAACGATCCAACATGAAATAAGCAATTCTGCCATTTCCATGAGTTCTCACATTCCTGAAATGGGTTATTTTTCGTTGAGTAGTTTTAGTAAAAATGGGATGATGGATTTTTCCGGTAATTTGGTAGAAATAGTCGTTTCATCCGGATTGGCGGATGCAGTAGAAATTATAGTGGGTATCAAGCGATATGAAAATTCCAGTGACGATTCCCCATTTGTATATGCCCGAAAAACAATAGAATGGGTCGATTTATTGCCAAAGGAATTTGCTCTCCATCAAAACTATCCGAATCCTTTCAACCCAACCACAACGCTTCGTTATGATTTACCGGAAGATTCAAAAGTGAGTTTGATTATTTATGATATTATGGGACGAGAAGTGAAACGGCTTGTGCATGTAACACAAGAAGCAGGCTTTAAATCGGTGTTATGGAATGGAAAGAATAACCACGGTAGTGAAGTGAGTGCCGGAATGTATTTGTACCGTATTTCTGCAGGTAACTTTATTTCTGTTAAAAAAATGGTTTTACTGAAGTGAAAATAATGCCTTTTATTAGCTGGCTTTTTTGTTTGTGGGATGATGTGTAGATTTGGGCTAATTATGAGAAATATTTCATTACTTTTATTATTTACCACTGTTGCAATAATTACAGGTGAAGAAAATATAGCATTCGTTTCTGATAGAGACGGTAACAATGAAATTTACTTTCTAAATGTTGAATCGAACACTTTCACTAACTTAACAAATAGTTCAGGCAATGATGGGAAAATTACATTTTCCCCCGATGGGACGCTAATTGCGTTTCGTTCAGATAGAAATGGAGCAAAAAATTTATATACCATGAATATAGATGGCACAAATCAAACCAGATTGACCTATAATACAGAGGGATGGGAATGGTTGGGCGCTATTAGTTTCTCACCTAATGGAATGAAAATCGGATATGCATCAAATGGGGATATTTTTATAATCAATTCAGATGGAACAAATAATATAAACTTAACAAATTCAGAAGGAAATGATTGGGGAGTGTATGGATTTATGTTTTCTCCAAATGGGGACAAACTCACATATCATTCTACTGTCAGTGAAAATACAGATATTTATATAATGAATATCGATGGGACTGAACAAACTAGACTAACAACTAATGAATCTTCTGATAGATATTCAAAGTTTTCGCCTGATGGTTCTAAAATTGTATTCACATCAAATAGAAATGGAAATAGTGATATATATTTAATGAATATAGATGGAACTGATAAACTGAGATTAACATACAGTGACAGTAGTGACCATTCACCACGATTTTTGCCAGGTGGTACAAAATTTGTTTTCCAATCGAATCGTGATGAAAATGATGAGATTTATATAATGGATATTGATGGTAGTAATCAATTAAACATCACATCTAATAGTGGGAATGATAAGTGGCCGGAAATATCACAAGATGGATTACAGATTATTTATTTATCAGACCGAGACGGTAATGACGAAGTCTATACAATGAATATTGATGGTAGTAATCAAACAAATATCACATATAATCCAGCTGTCGATTCGTGGGGAAGGTTTCAAACGCAAACAACAGTAAGTATAGACCATAGTAACACTATTCCGAATAACTATGCATTACACCATAATTACCCCAATCCTTTCAATCCTGTCACAACTTTA
>JACNKV010000058.1 GCA_014381855.1 Fidelibacterota bacterium
GGGGCTTTTTTCATACGTCTTTCAGCAAATCTCTGATTATACGTTGTGTTGTTTTTGATGAAATTCAGGACTGTTAAATTTATCCTCATTTCTTTCTTCATCTTTTTTCCCGGTTTTTTTGGTCGGGGACTTACGTTTTTTTCGCGGTGGGACGGGTTGTTCTTCTACGTCAAATTCCTCCGCAAACATTCTTCGCTGAGATGTCCGTTTTCGTTGAGAAAACACCCGTTTCTTCGGTGGTGGAACTTCCTCGACGGTTACAGATTCTAATTCCTCGTCCGTCTCTTTAATCTCTTCCGGTTTTTCTTTTTTAACATCCTTCGTCAGTGTCTCTTCATCAAAGGTAAAAACCTCCGGATTAATCAAACCATAGATCGTTCCGTATCCTCGTGTAATCCCATTTCCTACACCAATATAATTTGGCAGGATGAAATTGGTTCGGAACTCTCCATAGAATGCTCCCCAGTTGTTTTCATCCACCGGTTTGGGGAACAATGACGTCAACGCAAGTTTTGTATAAATCTTGTCTTCAATATCAATCCCCATTTCCCGAGCAAGAAATACGATGTTCTGCCCAAGAAGTCGATTCAAATAACTTACTCTCTCTGCATTATTCAAAAAACGATACCGGCTCCCCGTAGTTTGGTTTAACGCAACCCACGGCGTAATGAATCGATATCGAACTAATCGATCCAGCGGTTTAAACCGATCTGCTTGTTCTTCAAGATCAACGTCTATTACCTGAAACGTAATATTTCCAAAATCCAAAATATCCAGATTTTTCACCAAAGACAAAACAGGTTCTACGCCTTCATGCAAACCAATTATGTAGATTTGTTCGTTCAAGATTTTGACCTGGACACGTGGATACAAAAAATGCTCTCTGTATCTACCGTCCAGCATCGGAACTATTTCCTCATCAGGAAACTGATTCATAAAAACACCCTTGACTTGGTAAGGCGTCTTTCTGACTGGTTTATCTGTAATGATCTTTGCAATAACGGTTCGTATTACACGATCATCTACGGACTGTTGTTTTTGTTCTTCCATGTATACCTCAATAATATGTTATCACGTGCTACACCTGCTCCGAATATATGAATTTTTATCGACTCATGGTATTTAAAAATTCTTCATTCGATTTTGTTCTTCTCATTCTCTCCAAGATGAATTCCATCGCTTCAACCGTTTTCATTTCGTTGAGTAATTTTCGCAGAATCCACATTCTGCCTGTTCCTTTTTTAGACAATAAAAGTTCTTCTTTGCGCGTTCCGGATCGAATCAAATCAAAGGCAGGGAACAATCTTCTGTCGCTGAGCTTTCTGTCGAGAACAAGTTCCATGTTTCCTGTGCCTTTAAATTCTTCAAAAATCACATCATCCATCCGACTTCCGGTATCGACTAGCGCTGTTGCGATGATTGTTAAACTTCCCCCTTCTTCGGTGTTTCTGGCTGCACCAAAAAATTGTTTCGGCTTTTTCAAGGCATTGGCATCTACTCCACCGGATAAAATTTTACCGCTATGCGGAATCACGGCATTGTGGGCTCTCCCCAGTCGCGTTAAACTGTCTAGCAAGATAACCACATCCTCGCCGTACTCCACCATTCGTTTTGCCTTCTGAAGCGCCATATCCGTTACAGCCACGTGACGTTCAGGTGGTTCATCAAATGTTGAACTCACGACCTCAGCATCCACACTGCGTTTCATATCTGTGACTTCCTCAGGTCTTTCATCAATGAGTAAAATCAACATTTTTGTTTTTGGGTGGTTTGTGCGTATGGCATTGGCGATTTTTTGCAGAAGAATGGTTTTTCCCGTCTTTGGTTGGGCGACGATCATTCCCCGTTGTCCTTTCCCAATCGGAGAGATAAGATCCATGATACGAGTGGACATATTTTTTGGATCTGTTTCCAAATTAAATTTTTCATCCGGATGAAGCGGCGTAAAATTATCAAACATGATTGCTTTTTTCATGTCTTCGACCGGACGGTCATTTACCATTTCTGTTTTCAAAAGGGCGTAAAATCTCTCCTTGGCTTTCGGGGGACGAATCTCACCATACACTAAATGTCCCGTTCGCAAACCAAGACGTTTAATTTGTGATGGGCTGACGTAAATATCATCCGGGCCGGGGAGATAATTAAAATCTGCGCTTCGAAGAAAACCGTACCCGTCAGACATGACTTCCAACACACCTTTTGCGTATAGTGCGCTTTCTTTGTCATCCTGCTCCTGAATGATTTTCATTATCAGCGATTGTTTATTTAGACCTGAGTATCCTTTAATCTTCAGTGTCTGGGCAAGCTTAATCAGTTCCTTGATTTTAAGAGATTGAAGCTTATTAATATCCATAATAGACTGTCCTTTGGCTTTTGGTTTTTCCGGGGAAAAAGAGAATTATAAAAAACCTTGCGGTATATCGGCTACAACCGACACGACAAATTACATTAAATGATTCCTTTGTCAAAGGAAAATTCGAAGAGATCATAAACAGCTTTTCCAATATAGTGACTGCCAAATATTAATCCCGGTTTTTCTTCAGATACCGCCCTTTTCATGGCATAGACTGCCGCACCCAAGCTATCTTCTCTTAGGTGTTCAATGTTGTTTTTTTGCATGGATAGTTCTAACGCATCCACGCTCATGAGTCCAACCTCAGGAAGGGAAGTAATTATTAATTCTGAAAATCCGTCTGCTAATACTGAGCGCATTTTACCAAGTTCTTTATCTGCCTTTAAAACAAATACACCAATTGGTTTCTCGGAATAGTGTTTATTTAGCCAACTTAGAACGAAATGAATTCCATGGCAATTATGTGCCACATCGTAAAATATAGGAAGGATTTTATCCAGTGGCTGAATTCTGCCCGGCCAAATTGTTTTTTTCAATCCGGTGTTTATTTCGTCTTGCAACACTGTTTTATCAAATACGCGGACAGCTTGAATTGCCAATCCTGCATTCATCACTTGATGGTCTCCTAACAATGGTGTAAAATATCGTTTATCTTGAAAAATGAATTCTGCCCCGTTCGGGTAAGTTGAAATACTGGTGAAATCCTTGTTGAAAACACGGTTTACAGAAACAGACTTTTGTTTGGCTTTTTTTAAAATTACATTTTCAGCTTCTGAGTCTTGTTCAGAGAGAACAAGCGGAACGGATTTTTTGATAATACCGGCTTTTTCCCGGGAAATCTGTTTTAAGCTGTCGCCAAGAAATTCTGTGTGGTCTATGCCGATTGGTGTAATCACAGTTACTTGCGGAGAGACCACATTCGTAGAATCTAACCGCCCGCCCAATCCTGTTTCTACCACGGCAACATCTACGTTCTGAGAGTTAAAATAATCAAATGCCATCGCTGTCGTGGTTTCAAAAAACGTGGATTCAATCTCTTCAATGTCTGTTTTATGCGCATCAACAAATTCAATAATGTTCCGGTCGCTGATAGGAACGCCATCCACACGAATTCGTTCATTGAACCGAACGAGGTGTGGTGAAGTGTATAATCCAACGCTAAATCCGCATTCACGAAGGATAGATGCAATCATTGAACATGTAGACCCCTTTCCGTTCGTACCGGCGACATGAATTATTCTAAAATGTTTTTGTGGGTCTCCACAACGTTTTAATAATTCTCGAGTGTGAACCAACCCAACCTTAATGCCCTTTCGCTCAAGTTGAAAAAGATAATCTAAGAGTGGCTTCATGGGCTAAAAGTGTTAGGGTCCGCCTGAGGAGGATAAATGTTAAGGTGTTTGAGTATTAGAGTATTAATAGGGGATGATGCTTAAAGATGAACTGTTTGCACCCTGGGGATTTTTTCTCCAAGGAACCGTCTGGCGACATCTTCAAATCTTGCAGGTAAATCGGTAACGTAACATTGTAAACTTCCCGCTGTGGATAAATTCACAGCCAAAGAATTATTGGATAATATATCCGCTGTTGTTTCAGCGATGGCTTCTGCTGAATCCACCAAAGTTACATTGTCCGTCATAATTTTCTGAATGATAGGTTTCAAGAGAGGATAATGTGTACACCCAAGAATTAACGTGTCGATTGAATCTTTTTTCATGGTGTCCAGATATTCTCGGACAATCATTTCTGTCGCCGGTCCGGTCAGCCATCCCTCCTCAACAAGCGGGACAAATAAAGGACATTCCTTGCTGGCAACAACGACATGATCATCTTGACGGACAAGCGTTTCGCGATACGTCCCGGACGAAATAGTAGCAATTGTTCCTATCACGCCGATATGTTTATTTTGTGTGGATTTCATCGCAGCAACTACACCCGATTCAATGACCCCAACAACCGGTACAGATACTGATTCTTTCAGCGCTTCTATAGCCAGCGCCGATGCCGTATTGCAGGCAACAACAATCATTTTTGCACCTTTGCTGATGAGAAAATCCGCGATTTGCAACGAATATTCCTGTATCAGTTTTTGGCTTTTATTCCCATAAGGAACTCGCGCCGTGTCTCCCAAGTAGACAACCGACTCATTAGGAAGTCTTTTTCGAAGAGCTTTAACGACCGTTAAACCCCCGAGACCTGAATCAAATACGCCTATCGGTTTCTTATTATTGTGAAAAGTATTCATATTATTTTTGCGTTAGTGTCCGCCACGGCGGATAAATATTAAGGTGTTAGAGTGGCATCATCCTTCTGCCAACACTTTTTCTCTGGACTTTTTAAATTTGAGGATTGCCGTATAAATTCCTTCAGCAATCCGTTGACGATAAGACGATTTCTTTAGTTTCTTTTCTTCTGACGGATTTGATAAAAACCCAACCTCCACGAGGACATTTGGCATACTGGCACCAATTAGTACATAAAACCCGGCCTGTTTTACACCTCGGTTCTTTGAGGTTATTTTCTTTGATAATTCCGACTGAATCGCTGATGCAAGATCTTCACTTTCTTTCATAAACATAGCCTGAGCCATTGTCGCCATGATCAAATTTTCACCCTTTAACGATTCGTATTTCTTTTTTCCTGTGTTTTCTAAGTTTATCACAGAATTTTCTCTGGAAGACACCTCAATGGCATCCTCCGTTTTACCCGGACGTAATAAATAAGTTTCATATCCTTTTATGTTTCGGTTCGGATTTGCATTTACGTGGATGCTTACAAACAATTTCCCATTGTTCTCGTTCGCTATTTTTGTACGTTTCCAAAGTGGAATGAAGACATCTTCATCGCGGGTGTAAACCACTTTCGTGTGTGTTTTTTTTTCGATAAGACGTCCCACCCGCTTTGTAATATCCAGTGTAATGTCTTTTTCTTTTGTCCCATATTTCCCAACAGTACCTCCATCCTTACCACCATGCCCTGCATCTAATACAATTGTATCCATCCTCCAACGATTTCTTACATTCTTAATACGAGCGGCACTTTTTGATAATGGAGAACGCAGCGTTACTACGATTTCACTCGGATCATGACTTTGGTAAAACTCATATCCTTCTATATCCGACCGAAGTTTAAACGCTAACTGAACAGATTCTTTCATCTGGTCCGAGGTTACTTGTTGAATCACGCCCCTGGTTTCTGTACGGTTTAACTCTGCTGCATCAACAAGACCACCATTGATAGTGATATAAAACCAACCATTTTGATGTTTGAAAATACTAATGTCTCCATCATTAAAATATTTTCCGGTTCGGAGACGAAGAATTGTACCGTTTGCTTTTTCATCAATGGTCAACCTGTTTATATTAAACTTGGTGATGTTAATTTCTAATGTCTGTTTATGTGAATCATAGGTGATTCCCGGCAATGTTGTAGTACGTAAAATCGTGAAAAAAGCTTCTGCCGGTAAATAAATATCCCCGGCGGAGCCTACAGCATGAACCGGCATTTGGAATGCTTCTCCGTCTATTATTACATAGCCTGATTCAGCAGATATTTTTATCCGGTGGTCTCCAATATATAATACCACTTTTTTCCGCTCTTCGTTTTTGTAAATGTGCGTGGATAAAATACGGGCAAGATCATTCACGGATACATAGATCCCAGTCATCCTCGGTAAGGTTTGAATTTCATCCTCGCTCAACTCTGTATTGTTTAACACCTGGATCGATGCTGTCGCAATACTCACAAAAAGAACGACGAAAAGAGTAAATCTTCGTAAAATCATGGCAGTCAATTTATCTTCCAGAATGTCTCAGTGGCAAGGTTTGGAAAATAATAATTACAACTGGCTGTTTTACAAATCAACGTCCACAACAATAGCGCCATTCGGAGATTGTTTTCGATTTTCATTATAAAATGTCATGGAATACCTTCCACCAATTCGAAAACTATCCATCTGATATAACACTTTTCCCGACAGGGAATGACACGAAGCCGAAAACATTCGGCTTTGCATTTCGCCGGGGAGATTGACACTCCAAATGTACACTCTTGCCTCATATCCGCTTACGTGAGAAACAATCCATTGTCCGGTAAAAGATAAATTCTTTTGTTTATACCTAATTTGAGATTCTATGGCATTTCCATTTTCATCTCCGGAAATTGTTTTAACAACCTGCCCTTTTAATGTCCAAATGGATGTTAAATCTCCCACCGCCAAAATTTTTATCGTTTCTCTTCGAATCCGTGATTGGGGATTCTCCGGGAACCAATGTCCACCATCTTCTAATGTTTTTTCCTCTTGTTTCCATTGTAGCCGAACTTTGTATTGTTTTTGTCTCCAACCAATCCTCAATCCGCCTTCATATCCTACTCGGGGAGTTGTATTATTTTCAGTGAATATGTCTCCGTAAACGGTGATACGAAAAGCTCCGGGAGAAAACCTCAGTCCTTGATATAACCCTGATTCACTTAATGCCGTGCGTGTCCATTCTGCCATTGGATTTGACCGTATTCCCCGAAAATCATCCGGATAATGTCTTAATGCTGTTACATACTGTAAATGATTATACTTTAGTGATACTCCAGTTGTTACGGCAATATTATTTTTACTGTTTTTACATATTTCTCCAAATAATTTACTGTTCGATGTCGTCCATTCTCCGAAGACTGAAAAAGCACCCAAATAGTCTTTAAAACGACCCTCTTCCCATCCGGCGACAGAATTTATTGCTCCAAGATACCACTCTTTTCCAGATGTCTCCCACATTCCGGAAAACGTGATTTCTCTAACACTATTTTTTCTGGCCACAGACGATTCGGTGTTATGATTTCCTGTGTAATCCAAATGCACATTATTTGAGTCCACAAAACCATCCTGCAGATTTGTACCGGCAGAGGCTGTCCATTTCCCATAAGATGTGTTGAACGTCGCGCCAATACCCCGAAGCGCCCATGATTCATGGCTTGACCGATACTCGGATAACCCTTTTCCATGTCGTGGTAAAACATTGAGAGATTCAAACCCTTTTTGCCCGGGGAATACCCGCCACATACTTAACCCGTATCCTGCATGGATTTGGTGGTCACCAAAAACCAAAATACCGTTTTTTGTCAGTCTTTTTACGTAGATAGATACATAATCCGCAATATCCTGTTCCCCGGGGTCTCGCTCTGTTAGCACCCCAACCTTTACTTCTTCTTTCTCCCACCATCCTCTCCACTGATATCTC
Source organism: Fidelibacterota bacterium (assembly GCA_014381855.1). Classification (GTDB taxonomy): domain Bacteria; phylum Fidelibacterota; class Marinisomatia; order Marinisomatales; family JACNKV01; genus JACNKV01. Next base: position 7,585 of record JACNKV010000058.1, read on the forward strand.
ACATCCTCCCTTCCTGCAATCATTTGCCGTAAGTGTAGCGTCGAGGTCCCACCTATAATCTTTTGACTCATTCGGGTGAGGAGAATCCGGCAAGGTTCAGATAACTCCGGAAGCGTTATTAAGTCTTCTATGGAAACTGTTTTTTCTTGAGATTGAAGAATGATAATATCTTCTTCTGTGATAAATGACAAAACACCCATGAGTGGTAACCACCGATCTCTGTCGGGAGTAAACATCAACTGCTCAACAATAATTTGTTCCTCTTCAGACAGTCCATCTTCAGGGTCCAATCCAAGTTCAGTGATCAACACCTCCACTGAACCGGAGAAAACACATTCAATGAGGATAAGAAAAGCCCAAACTAACTTGCTGAGAAAGTTGATTGATATTTTGTGTGATGACTGCGGCATATTCTACATAAATGTTATGTCTTCGATAAGAGAAACCGGTGGTTATTTCGCCGGGAGATGAGCAAAACCCAGCAGATAAACTCAATTCGTCCAATGGAAAATATATAACACCAAACTTTAGTCTTCCCTGAAATTCAAGATCGTGTTCCCATTCAGCACATGCAAAGAATTTTCTATTCATTTTTGTTGCAAGACCGGTGGTTACACTTTGCGGCAAGGTTTCTTCATCTGTCCCAATAACAGGAGCATTTAAATTTCTAATTTGCGTTGTCCATACAAATCCCGGTATCGCTGTGTAACGCCAAGATATATTCAACCCCGGAACGTTTGTGTTTCCGTATTGATCTATGGACAATTGATATAAGGACAGTCCTATCCCTACTTGAAAGTTCTTTAATATTTGTCTCCCGCCTGAAACGGATAAAATGGTTTCGCGATATATTTGGTTCCCAAATGTACTGCCAATGATGCCAATATTCATCATTCGGTTTGGAATTGATATTGCGCATACTCCGTAATTTAAATCTTTTTGATTAAACAACCGACCCCAGGATGCTTCTGTGCTAAAATCTCCATATACAATTGATGCCGGATTTGTGAATATATCTGCGGGGTGGAATACAGGAAGTTCACTTACGTGCCCTGTACTTAAACTCATCGTTGAGGATGGAATGTGTTCAAATGCTCCTGAGCATATATTTACAGCGATGACCACAAAGACCATTGTAAATAGAAATATTTTTAAATTCATTCATACTAACCTATTGATAAAAAAAATAAAAAAGAGAGAAAATAGAATAGCGCCTCAAATGAGGCGCTATTCAGGTGTTTGGCTTACTTCTTCTGATACCACATTGCTATGATGATCAACGCCAGTAATCCAGCCAATCCGCCATCTCCGAACTGACCAACGACTCGTCCTATTCCAGCAATGACTCCAAAGTAATCATCGAAAAGAATTCCGACGATTACGCCAACGACTATCAGCGTCTTTAATAATTCCACAAAGTCGCCTAGCCACTTGTTAACGAAATCCAAAGCGTTTTTCATGTTTTCCTCCATTTAGGAATGATATCTGTTTTGATAAAACAGATTTATCTTATGTGGTTATCCCAGAAACGCAATAAAGACTAACAGTGCCAGAAGCCCTGCAAATCCACCATTTAGGAATCCATTGACCAAGTCAATAATTCCACCAATTGGATCGAATCCGGTTGCATAGATGATGTTTGCAAAAACAAAAAGTATGATTAACCCTTTGATTAAGCTAACAATCCCTTCGACTACGTTTTGCACTGTTGTGCTTACATCAGCCATAAGTACCTCCTTTGTTCGTTTTTCAACAAAAAACGGGGGCACTTTCCCCCGTTTATGAAGTCTTTCTAATGTTTTCTTGTTTTTTGCAGTGTGATGCCTAAAAAGTTATGCGAATTTACATAACTTTATGAATATTGCAACATTTTTTATCCTAAACCGTTTTTTTATTTTTTTTCATCTAATTACATCTCAAAAGTGATTCTATTTTTTTATATACGTCATCGGGTGTTATGGAGCTCATACACTTTGAGCATAGTCGCCAGTGCTTACGTTTATGTGGGCATGTGTTTTTTGGCTTAATAATACTTCCCATGTCTCCTTTTGGTCTGGTTAACTCAGGATTTTGCGATCCAAAAATAGCCAATGATGGCGTGCCCATTGCCACGGCTAAATGTACAGCCATAGAATCGGACCCAATTAAAAGTTGAGCGCCTGACAACCATTGAGAGAATTCCAATAACGACCCTTTAAATATATTCATGTTTGGAATTGTTTCGCTCATTTTTTTAATAACGTCTACAGTATCCGGTGCGCACACAATATATACTTTATGTATTTTTGATAAATGTTCGTAGAGCTCTTTCCAGTTTTTTATGGGCCATTGTCTTTCAGGATGATTCGCCCCCGGATGCAAAACAATGCGATCGTCCACGTATTGTACACGCTTTTTATCCTCATTAAACTGAGATGTTTGCGGAGAAACTCTAACTGATTTTAACAAGAATAGTGCGCGGTCAACCTGATGTTTATTAAATGGGAAATTCTGTGGATGTGTGAGCAAATACTTTCCACCGGTTGCAGTGAAACCGAATCTGTGTTTTGGGCTAATACCTCTCAGCAAAAAAAGATTTCGGATATCCCCTTTAAAATCTATGCCTAAATCAAGCTTCCGATTTCTCAATTTAATGATGACAGCAAGTGTTCCCTTCCAGTTTGTAACGGATGTCCATCCTTTGACCCAAGGTGCAGAATATGAGATTATCTCATCCGCATCTGTGATTTTTTTAGCTAATTCTTCTGCTGCGTTATTTGTTACAAGAATAATTTTTGCCTTAGGAAATTCTTCCTTCAGTGCTTTAAGCGCAGGAATAATTAGAATCACATCCCCAATACAGTGATACTCCGTTACAAGAATTGATTGGATGCTCTTTTTATCAATTGGCACATTGTATGGATGGTGGGAAAACAATCTCCAGACAGGATGAAGCACTTCACTGAGAAATCTTGAAATCCTCAAAAAACTCGGACGATAAACTTCCTGTTTCACGTGTCTAATCCGATAGATCGATAATATTTATATAATCGTTCGACCACATTATCTATGTGATGATGCTTTTTCACCCACTCTTTCCCTTTTGTTCTGTAATCCAGAATTATCTTTCTATTGACACTCATCTCCCTTAATGTTGTCTCTAATGTTGATTCTTCTATATGAACAAACGGGTGATCCGGCAGAAAGGATTGATACTCGGTATTCATTTGAGTAAGTGTACACATCCCCATAGAAAGAGATTCTACTGAATTCATTCCATATCCCCAACCACCTTTATCACCAATTTGATCAATAAATATGTCTGCCTTCTGTTTTCGTTCAATCGCTATATTATGCGGAAGGTTTTCCACAAGGTCAAATTGAATTAATCCTTCTGATTCAAGTTTTTTGCAGACTGAAATTATTGAATCTGATCCTTTATAATACCGATTGGTTGGTGCGTGACAAACGCGTATTTTTTTATTCAAGCCTGTTTTTACGGAGAACTGTTCTGTGTCAAAGGGGAGAAACAAATAATGAATATTTGGATGTTTTTTTAAGAGATCCACCTCATTGGTGAAGTTTAAATCACTAATCGCATCTATTTCCGGCATCACACCACGTGTCCGAAGGTCTTCGCCGTGATAATGACAAATAATCTTTACACCGCGCCGTTTTAGCTCTACGGCAAATGAGGAGTCTTTGAAAAAATCCATTCCTGATTCAAAATGAACAACATCAAAATCATAAAGATTATATTTGTCAATTGCCTTCAATATTTTTGGTTTCCAAAGTTGTTCTTTCAAAAACAGAAACCATTTATCAAGCTTTCCTTCCGGGGACCAAGCCGGAGGATTACCTGATTTTTCTTTTCTATAGCCTAACTCACCTCTGTATAATTTGTAAAACTGGTGGCGGAGTCGAGACATCCAAGATTTCGTAAAGTTAAAAGAAAGATGAAGGCAAATATCTTCATCGAAGTTTTTTGGTGAAGAAAAAAATGTCACTGTACGACATGTGTTCCCTTTTGCTTCATGTTGCCGTTTCCATAGGCTTAACGTCCCAACGGTGTTTTCAGGAGAAATATAGAGAATTTTCATTTTTTAGCTATTTACCGCATTAAGAAATGTAGGCTCAACGTGCGCCCAATTGTATTTTCGTTCTACTATTTCTCTGCCAGCTCTTTTCAATGTGTTTCTTCTGATTTCATCAACAATGAGTGTGTTTAACTTTTTGGACATATTCTGAATATTTCCGGTTTGAAAATAGTCAATGTTCTCTTTCGCGAATTCGCGCATCAGTGGCAGGTCGCCGGCAATTACTGCACAGTTGCACATCATGTATTCAAACAATTTTATCGGGACAGCAACTCTAAACATCGGTAAATCACGGAACGGAATAACTCCAATATCTGCGTCTTGAATTTTTTCAATAATCTCATCATGTGGTATTGAATCATGAAAAGAAATTACTCTCTCTAAACCCAACCTTTGTACCTGTTTTTCAAACGACTTCACCGTTCCGTGGAGACGTTCTTTTCCGTAGATATCCAGCTTGATATTTTGTTCACCTCCCTTTAACAAACTCACTGCTTCAATTAGATCACCAATTCCTCTTTCGGTGGAGATTTGTCCGTGATAAATTAGATTAATTGTGTGGCTTGTCTCTCTCTCTTGAGGAGGGATTAACCTTGGATAATTGGGGATAAAATATGTTTTGATGCCATTCTGACGATATCTATTTACGATCACAGGACTTGGAGAAAGTGCCCTATCCACACTCCGCAAGTGATATCGCTCATACACCCGCAACCCCCAATTAATTATGTTCTTAATCGGTGTTGGTTTGGTGGAAAATGCATCCCACATTTCAATATGTGCTTCATGGATGTCGTAAATAAATACCGCGTTTATCTTCTTTTTTATTTTCAATCCAAGAGGGAGCAACTCCATTTCGTGTACAATTACTTTATCCGGATTAAACTCCGTGGCATAATCAACAGCTTTATTGATAAAAACTCTTGATGAGCCAACGTTGTAATCTATATGTTGAAATAATTCGTGATTAGGTAAACTTTCACTTTGATTCTTTGTCAACAATACAACACGATGACCAGCTTCTAAAAGAGTGATGATTTCTTTATGGTAAATTCTGTCGTCGGATGGTTGATGCCCCGAAGTAATAATTAATATTTTCATGACTTTTTAAATATCCGTTGGCGTTCACCTTGATTCAAGAATCCTGTAAAAAACAACCCCACCGGATAACTGACCGATAAAATCAATTTTTCAATGGTTGACAAATCGTATGTGTGTAAAACAAAAAACACAACCACCATAAACAAAATGATTCTCAATAATCGCGACCATTCATAATGAATAGGGTATATCCTTTGATTAATGGTGTAAAGAGCAAGGCTCATAACAAGAAATGATAAACACGTCGCTATCGCCGCACCAATTGCTCCAATGTAATGAATAAGGATGATATTTAATCCAATATTCATTCCTGCGCCAATTGCACGAACAATGGCAACCCACTTTGTTTTTTCTGTCAGAAATACACCCGGGAGCTGTAAAGAGTACGCCGCAAAAAAGAAATATCCTAATGCAACCCAAGGGACAAACACGATGGATTCCCAATACTTGGATCCATACAATGTGATTCCTCCAAGATTGAGTTGGACAATGTTTTCAATCCAAATGATTAACAAAACCCATACAAACCCCATCACGGTTAACACATACGTTGTGATTCGTGCAAATAGTGTTTTTCTGTCTTCACCTGATTTTGTTTTCAAGAAAAAAGGTTGCCAGCCCATATTAAACCCCATTACCAACAGTAGCATCAGCATTCCAAGTTTATAGCCTGCGCTGTATAACCCCACCGTTTCCATATCCGTCATATACTTCAGAATGTACCTGTCTGCTAATTCCATGATCATGGCAAAGATTCCGGATGGCAAAAAAGGCAATCCAAAACGAATCATTTTTTTCCATCGCATTATCGAAACAGAACTTAGTTGTATCCGTTTTAAGACGTATGGAAATGTAACTAAAAACAAGAATATTGATGTAATTAGATTGCTCAATAAAACACCGAATATTCCTAATTCCAGCTTCAACACAAATAAAAGGTTCAGAGAGAACGAAAGAATCACATTCACGAAACTGATGGAAATATAATGTGTTGGTTTTTCTTCAACTCTTAATATCAGCATCGGAATAAACCAGAGGAGGTCGAAAGCAAGAATAAGACTAATTATCGAGATAAAATTTGGATAATTTCCTCCAAGGATGATGTTGGAAAGCGGCTGTCGAAAAAGATTAAAGAATAAAACAAAAACTGCTGTTGTAATTACATAAGATACATACGCACTGGATAAATATTTTTTTCTTTCTTCTTCACCTTCCGGCGAATAGTACTTCATTAACGATGAGTCCAATCCGTAATGCAGGATGACAATCATAAATCCAATGAATGTATACGCAAGAGAAATGACTCCATAATCGCTTCTGGTAAACACATTTGTGTACAACGGAAGTAATAAAAACGTCACCAATCTTGCTAAAATATGACCGGCACCGTAGATTAATGTGTGCCTTGATAATTTTACTATACCGGAGAACATTTGGGCTTATAATGTAATTTCGAGTGTATCGCGAAACATACCGCTGGAACCAAAATTTTCCTTAAACCTTGCCAGCCCAAAATTCGGGTCACCGGAAACCGTAAATATGCCAAAATCAAACACCTTAACTTTTTCACGGATTGCCCATTCAAAGATATTGTAAAATAACAAATTTAATGCTCTCGTTTCTTGGTAATTTTCATCATGACTTATATAAAACGCCAAAACAACATCATTGTTGCAAATAAAATTTACCACTCCTGCAATCATTTTTTCCTCCAAAAATGCACCAAACAAATGGATTTTGTCCGGGAATAATGCTTTTAACTTCTCCAGTTCTTCCAGTGTGTGGGTTGGTGTAACTCCATGCCGAATGGATAAGTTTTTCTTTAATATCTGATAAAAAGAAGCGAAATCGTCAGATTGCCTAATCATGACCCCACTTCGTTCCGCTTTCCGAATTGCACGGCGGTGAGATGAACGGAATTTCTTTAATTGATCTTCGATAGTAGGTTCAATAAATAAGATACTGGACACTTCGCGTTTCGCATACGTAAATCCCTGAGACAATAGCGAAAAGTCAATGTAGTTGGATACCCGGCGATTATAAATAGCCGGTGGCAAAGTCAAGCGGATACCATCCATGCCTATATTTTTTACATACGCCTTTAATGTTTTCACCAAATGATTTGCATCCGAAAATGAGAGGTCTACCGGTGTGACAAAAGACCCATAGGACGATCCGGGATGTGAAACCAATATCTTCTTTCCTTGCTCAATACGCTCAGCCGCGGGGAAGAGGACAAAGGGTTTATCTTTTTTTTCAAAAATCAGGCTGTGGTCAATAAACCGGTCTTTTGGATGATAGGATAAAAATTTACGTAGATGGAAAATGGTTCCATTGTTCCCCGCTTCTACCAACGATTCCCATTCAGCGCGGTCTTTGTCCTGATATGTGTAAATGTTCATCATAGTTTCGTAGGAGAAATTAGGCGATATTATATCTAAAAGGAAACCTGTTTGTAACTCCGTTGAAGACACTTAATTTTCTACCCTAATTTTACAGGAGAAAAAATGATTAAACCAACAATATCCGCTGTTCATGCGCGAGAAATTTTAGATTCAAGAGGAAATCCAACTGTCGAAGTGGATGTAACATTATCTGACGGAAGCTTTGGAAGAGCGGTCGTTCCATCCGGTGCATCTACCGGTGAACACGAAGCTGTTGAGCTTCGCGATGGAGACAAAACCCGATTTCTGGGTAAAGGTGTGCAAAAAGCTGTGGCAAATGTAAATACAGTTATCAAAGATGCTGTAATAGGATTTTCAGCCACTAACCAGTCCGGATTAGATGAAAAGATGATTGAACTTGACGGTACGCCCAACAAATCAAAACTTGGTGCAAATGCTATTTTAGGTGTGTCCATGGCAACGGCATACGCTGCCGCAAAAAGTCTCGACTTACCACTTTATCAATATCTTGGTTCCAAGGATGCAAACACGCTCCCAATTCCAATGATGAATATTCTCAACGGCGGAAGTCATGCTGATAACAATGTGGACATCCAAGAATTTATGGTTTTCCCTATCGGAGCTGCTTCATTCTCTAAGGCACTTCAGATGGGAGTTGAAACTTTTCATCACCTGAAAAAAGTGTTAAGCGGCAGAGGTTTGAACACCGCCGTTGGCGATGAGGGCGGTTTTGCCCCTGACCTTCGTTCTAACGAGGAAGCAATTGAAGTTATTTTAGAAGCTATCGAGAACGCAGGATACACCCCCGGGAAAGATATTGCCATCGCGCTGGATGCCGCTGCAAGTGAGTTTTACAAAGATGGGAAATATATCCTAGCATCTGAAAACCGCGTACTTTCTTCCGATGAAATGATAGACTTTTTCAAAGACCTCGTATCAAAATATCCGATTATCTCCATCGAAGACGGTTTACACGAAGACGATTGGGAAGGCTGGCAAAAACTGAATGCAGAACTTGGGTCAAAAATCCAAATCGTCGGAGATGACCTTACCGTTACCAATATCTTGCGGTTACAGCGCGCAATTGATGAAAAATCCATGAATGCAATTCTGATTAAACTTAACCAAATTGGATCTGTAACCGAAACAATTCAATCCATAGAACTTGCTCGGGAGAACAATTATGCTGCGGTAATTTCACATCGATCCGGAGAGACCGAAGATACGACCATCGCAGATTTCGCTGTCGCGATGGGCATGGGTCAAATTAAAACAGGATCTGCGTCACGAACCGATCGGATTGCCAAGTACAATCAACTGCTCAGAATTGAAGAAGAGCTTGGATCCAAAGCCTTCTTTCCCGGACGTGAGGTGTTAGGAAAATCGTGAAGCGGTATCGCGCCATGCAGCGGCGGAAAAAACCCCGTCACATAAAAAAACAAACTCGCGACGCACAAAAACGCTTAGTTCGGTGGGTGCTTTTTCTTGTGGCAAGTATTCTCCTGGTTATCTTTTTCTTTGGAGATCACGGCCTCTACCAACTCTATCACCTAAGAAGTGAACGCAAAGTCACGCAACTCCTCATTGCTGAATTACGAAAAGACCAACAGGTACTAGAAGCAGAAAAAACACGCCTAAAAACAGACTCCGATTACCTTGAACAACTGGCGAGAGAAAAATACCGCATGGCAAAACCCGGCGAAAAAGTATTTAAAGTCTTCGAAAAAGAATCAACTGAAAAATAAAGTCACCCATTTAAATCACAGGAAGTTTATGTCAAAAGGAATCACGTCACAAAAACACGATTACGCCGCTTGGTACACCGACCTTGTCGTTAAAGCCAAGTTAGCAGATTACAGTCCGGTACGGGGATCGATGGTTATCAGACCATACGGGTTTGCTCTGTGGGAAAACCTTCGAGATGCCCTGGATAAAATGATTAAAGATACCGGGCATGTTAACGCTTACTTCCCGCTGTTCATCCCGAAATCCTTCCTCTCAAAAGAAGCCGAACACGTCGAGGGTTTCGCTAAAGAATGTGCTGTCGTTACTCATCATCGATTGCGTACATCTAAAGACGGCAAAGGGGTTGAAGTAGACCCGACATCCAAATTAGAAGAGGAACTCATCGTCCGCCCAACAAGTGAGACGATTATTTGGTCTATGTACAAAAAATGGATCAACTCTTATCGTGATCTTCCGCTCTTGATTAACCAATGGGCAAACGTGGTTCGGTGGGAAATGCGCACCCGTCTCTTTTTACGAACATCAGAGTTTCTGTGGCAAGAGGGTCACACTGCACATGCAACCGCCGAAGAGGCCAAAAAAGAAGCGTTAAAAATGCTGGATGTTTACCGTCAATTGGCGGAAGATTACTTAGCCGTGCCTGTGCTGACCGGATTGAAATCTGAATCTGAAAAATTTGCCGGTGCCGAGCACACGTACTGCATCGAAGCCATGATGGGAGACAAACGAGCATTGCAGGCTGGTACATCCCATGATCTTGGTCAAAATTTTGCAAAAGCGTTTGAGGTCACCTATCAGACAAAAGACAATAAAGAAGAATTGGTTTATGCCACCAGCTGGGGTGTGTCTACCCGGCTTGTAGGCGCTGTTGTTATGACGCACGGAGACAACAAAGGGCTGCGTCTTCCACCAAATATTGCTCCGACTCAAGTGGTTGTTATCCCCATTACCCGCACGGATGAAGATCGCGCTAACGTAGAGAATTATCTTGAATCAACCTTGTCTGAATTAAAAAAGAATGGCGTTCGTGTTCATGTTGACTGGACAGACAGTTCACCCGGATTCAAATTTAATGAATGGGAAATGAAGGGTGTTCCCATCCGATTGGAAGTCGGCCCCAGAGACATGAAAAGTGGAAATGTGGTTTTGGCTCGTCGAGATACCGGGGAAAAATCTATTGTTGATGTTGCGACACTTACAGCACTTATCCCCAAGATGCTCGATGCTATCCAATCTGAGCTCTTTGAACAAGCAAAAACATTTCGTAAAGCGAACACACACACCGCTTCTTCCTATACAGAATTCAAGGATATGATTAAAAACCATGGTGGATTTATTCGATGCGGCTGGGACGGGACTGCGGAAACAGAAACTGCAATCAAAGAAGAAACCAAGGCAACGATACGAGTCATCCCGTTTGATGAAAGCCCTGATAACTTGACTTGTATTTACTCAGGCAAGCCGGCGAAGCATGAGGTCATTTTCGCTAAAGCGTATTAAATCTGTTTTCGCAAAATGATTCTTCAATCTCCGGCGATCGTCTTAAAAAGCTTTCCGTATGGGGATACCAGTCTTATCTCCCGATGCCTGACCCGGGAGATGGGGAAAATCAGTGTTATCGTTCGTGGTGCGCGCCGGAAGAAAAACCCTATGGGTGCGTACTTCCAGCCAATGAGTTATTTAGACTTGATGTTTTATTATAAACAAACTCGAGACCTTCAAACAGTATCCAAAGCTTCTTTCTTAGAACTTTGGCTAAACATACAAAATCATCTTAAGCCTATGGCAATCGGGTTGTCTATCCTCGAGATGACAGAACGTGCTATAACAGATCACGACCCGCATCCGGAACTTTTTGATGAGCTAGTCACGTGTCTTCGAACTCTGGATGCACAAAGTTCCCCTGTAAATATTATTTATTGGTATTATGAAATGCAGTTGCTTACACACCTTGGATTTAAACCCAACCTTTCACTCAACGATTTCCCGGGGATGAGCCTGGTTGACCCCAATGGCGGACCTAACAGTAAAAATATTCTAACCAAACTGCAAACCTCCTGTCTTTCTTCTTTACCTGATTTTATCGTAACACAAAAAGATAAGACAATTGTTAGTCAATACCTTTTGGCACAAATTTATTATCACTTTGAAGGAATTAAATCCTTGAAATCATTAGATGTATTAAAGGAGATTCTCTCATGACAAACAACACAGTAACGGGCACACTCACGCAAATGGGCGGCGTAACTTTTCTTTTGGATGAAGATGGTACGCACCATTTTAGAGGTAAAAATATTTGGGGCGGATATATCCATCACTGGATGGGAGAAAAACTATGCGGAAGATATCTTCCTCAAAGCGATTATGAAACCGGCTCCCCGATTATTATTCTCTGGCCGGATGAGCCGCCGCCGACAACACCGTTTGTTGATTTCTACTATAATGAGAGCTTGGTTAAATACATTGCCTCGACGTTTGGTCATAACGCGGTCAATGTTAATGGTGAAATTTTCAATTTTTCGCATTTGTTAAATGAAAACGAAGTCATGGAAAAAGAAGAATATTTTTATCGCCCGGCTCTTGGTGAATTTGCACCCTCTCCCAATAATGGTGTATTCGAAATTTTAGAAGACGGCAGAGCCTTTTTTGATAAGTTCGGTCGAAATTTTATGCGTACAATTCACGTGCTTCGTATAGAGGGAATTGACACCGAACGTCTGGCGGGTATTTACCATCAGGAGTTAACGGCAATACATTCATCTGCGCCCCATAAAAAAGATCCTGAAAAGTACAGGGATTTTAACTTCTTTACTCGAAGTTGCAGTACAATTATACGGGATGGATTCGTTAAATATGGATTCACGAAAATAAAGGGAGTCTTCCCCCGCGATTTGTTTGTGAATATCGCCTATGAGCTCCAAAAAGAGTCTGCATTGAACATCCGTATTTTCAAGATGCCCCAACTCTTGGTTACTGAAGCTCCTCCAAGCAGAATGACACCTTTGCTAAATCCATTAAATCGTAAAAGAGTGCGTTCACTGACGTATGAAAATTAGATGAGATACCAGTTCCAGTCTCAACAAGGACAATTTTCCTGGAAGCCTAAGGTATTTACCGAGGCAATTAAAATCCTAATCGGTGTAAATGTTATTTTATTCATCATAGATTCAATTTTTCTGCCGTTGAATTTATCTGGGGTATTTGGGTTGTCGCCAAAAACAGTTTGGCCGATGTTTTGGCAACCATTTTCATATATGTTTATGCACGGAGGTGTCTGGCATATTGCCATCAATATGCTGGTCTTGTGGATGTTCGGGTCTGAGCTGGAAACCATTTGGGGGAGAACAAAATTTATCAAATACTATTTTGTGACGGGTGTGGGGTCCGGTCTTGTATGGCTCGTTTTTAATATATCAAATTCCTACATGATCCTAATCGGTGCAAGTGGTGCTGTTTACGGTATCCTTCTTGCTTATGGAATGATGTTTCCAAATCGAACTGTATTACTGTATTTTGTTATCCCGATTAAAGTAAAATGGTTTGTGCTCATTATTGGTGCAATTGCATTTTATTCCTCATGGGGAACACATTCGAATATCAGCCACCTTACGCATTTATCCGGGATGCTTATCGGCTATATATATTTAACATCAAATAATCGGTGGAACAAAACATCGTTTTCGCTTCGGAAAATATTTATTGATCTACGTCATCATTTTGAAGAAAAGAAACATAAAAAGACAGCCGAGACAGAAAAAACTGTCTCGAAGATACTTGACCGAGTACGTAAAGAAGGTTATGAGAAATTGACAAAAGAAGAGGAAGACCTTCTCTACTCTGCCAGTAAAAATCTTTCAAAGAAAAAAGAAAAGAATTAGATTTCAGTTTTGATTTGGAGGGGTGTCGCCAAGTAAAAGATTTATAATTTCTCCGGCGATAGTTAAACGTAATGTGTTTATCATTCCATCCTACTTTTTCTTTTCCTTCTTTATCTTTGCTATTAATAGAAAATAATTGGGAACTTCTTCACCTGAAAAACATATACTTCTGACAAAATACCTCAAGGAGAGAATTATGCGCCGTACCAATTCAATCTTGTTGATGGCTTTGTCAAGTGTGTTGATATTTGTATCCTGCGGATCACAAACCGCACCCGATATTAACGTTGAGACACCGCAAACGCTGTCAACCCTTGATTTAGATTCCAGTTCAAACCGACTGAATTTGGGCTCAAATCAAGAACCTGTAATTATCAAAAGACAGGAGACACCCGTCTCCCTAAAGTCCTCTGAATCAAGAGTCATATCCCAACCTGCACAGACGCATGTTTTGGACATTAAACCTACCCCTTCTGTTGAAAGTGATAATTCTGAAAAGATTCTTTCGCAAGAAGAACCGATAATCAAATCTACCGTAGAGATTGTCGCAAAGGAGCTAGATGTACAAACCGTTGACATTGAATCAAAACCTATTGTTGAAGTTATTTCTGATGAGATTCCTACATCGGAAAGTGTCAGCTCTGCTCCATTGCTTTTGAAGGAAGCACCCGAGACACACAATACATCTCTGACGATGGAAGAGTCAATTATCCCCGTGGAAATACTGCCAAAAGAAGAACCGACAATTATGATAACGACATCTGTGGAGGATAACAATGCTGTTTCAGAACCTTTATTCGCCGTCGCGGAAGATGCAGACATCGCCAGATCTGTTCCGGTGATGTCAAAATTCGGATGGGAAGAATATATGATTATCCCGGGAGATTATTTGTTTCGGATCGCCAAAAAAGAATATGGAGACTGGAAAAGATGGCGGGATATTTATGAGTGGAACCGGAAAGAGATTGGAGATAATCCTAATTTAATTTATCCGTACCACTTTTTAGACATGAAAAAACCTATTGATGAAGTGGAGAACGCTGAACCTTCTTTTACCAACTACATCGTAAAAGAAGGTGATAATCTCTGGACCATTTCCGGCAGAACTTACGGGGATGAAAAATCGTGGATTATCGTTTATTGGGACAACGAAGAAATTATCGATGCCAATGATGGCGTGTTATATCCGGGGATGACGTTAAAACTCAGGCGGAAACTGGATCCAAGATCGTAATTATAAAAAAGTCCCTGAATTCAGGGGCTTTTTTGATTGAATATTTTTAGGATTCATTCCCAAACTCCATTTGACAAAAATTGAAACCACACAACGCCTATCGTATCTGAAGAGAAAAATAATTGCAAAGTGTCACCATGAACTTCATATCGATACTCAAAGCATCCAATTAGTGACCAAATAAAATAGATATCGGATGTATCGGCACCCACGTTCTCATAGCGTGGTTCATCAAATTCTGTTGCGAAAGCTAACGTGTCATCAAAAAGCGATATTTGCCCAAATGTATAGTTATAAGGTGAAATCATTCCGAAATAGGCATCATGCTCTATATTCAACTCCAATTAATATTGTTTATCATTTATTAATTATTGTTTATCATGTGTTTCTTATTGTATATCATGGTGTTCTTGCCTTATATTAACCGTAACTAAAACAAGGAAATAGAATAAATATCATGACCCAAAATAATTCCATCACCTTCCTACGAAAGATACTGCGATTCTATACAGGGTTTGCTTTGTCGATCCTGCTATTGCAACTCTCCGGTCTGCTGATTTACTTCATCAACGTCTGGCCTCAAGTGCAAAACTCTCTTTCCACAGGTACAACTCTCTATGTTTGCCTTGCCGTCTTTTTGGTTCTAATACGATCTTGTATTTGGACTCGGATTTACTGGACAGGAGCTGGCGTTCTTTCCATTTTCCCTCAAGCAAGTAAATCAATCAACCACACTGACCGTATTGTTCAATTGCTAGAGACTCTGACACGACTACTTATCGCGAGCTGTATACTAGGTATATTTTTTGTCCCTGTCATTTTCTTAAGTGCCACACTATTGCCATTCACGATTTCAGGATGGTGGTTTGGTTTATTATACCTCGCTATACTTCTCTTTCCACAGGCTTTCGGTATAGCCGCGCTTATCTTAGCATTTTTCACGCACCAGTATGCGTTACTCCTGAGGGAGCGTAGCCAAATGAAGAAAGAAATCGAGCTTACGATATGAGAGGACTAACATGCCAATTATAATCAACCTAGATGTGGAAATGGCTAAATGTAAGATTAAACTAACCGAGCTTTCAACTCTCGTCGGTATTTCACCACAAAATTTATCAATCTTGAAGACAGGGAAGGCCCGTGCTATTCGCTTCTCTACATTAGAGAAGTTATGTCATGCCCTAGACTGCACTCCTGGTGATATAATTGAATACAAGAAACAATCGCAAGACACTATTTTGTTGTCCGCGGATTAGAGCCCAAATAGATTGCCCGACTGTTGCGTGGCAGTAAGGGAACCTACATTTTTATGGGCAGTGTAAGTTTTGTGCTTAGTTCAATTGTGTTGGGTTTAATTGAGTAGATCCCTCCGTCATTCTTCTCCCGACACTTCGTGCCTGGGACTGTAAGCTTCGGGATGACAAAAATGCTGGGTCATTCCGAACGGAGTGATGAATCTAAATACTTATTGCCGCGGAGTTGGATATTGTGTACAAAATAAGTCTTGCGAACAATTCAAACACGCCGGATTTGATAATGTAGATTCTTCCTCACTCCGTATCGTCAGACAAATTTCTATGTTTTGGACACCAAAAGAAGGGAATCAATACTTCGATAGTGAAGATATTTTTATATTTACTTCAAACTCCGGGAACCTTGTTATTACAGAATTTACCAAATCTTTATGACAGGCAACCTTTTCACTTTTCGTTGTATCTAAGCGGGTGTTAACCCCAAATAAAATAACGTGATGTTTTTCAGTATCGACAATCCGGATATCGTGAAATCCCGTAAGCCTTTCGTCAGACGCCCAATTATCCTCTAAATAAGTTTTTACCTGTTTTACCATCGGATTATTCGGCTGGACAGGATCCATGTGCACGGTCGGTTCAGCACCGGTTTTTTCTTTAACGAGTGCTTCGACATCTTCGGCAATATCATGGGCTTTACCCGGTGATTCATTCGCGTCAATTTCAATGTGCAAACTGATGAACTTATCATGACCATAGCTGTGAACGGTGATATCGTGTACACCAATCACCCCGTCGATCGGCATCACTAAATTACGAATTTCATCTATTTCTTCCTCAGTTGGAGGAGCACCAATCAGATCATCCACAGATTCTTTGGCAATCTCAAACCCGGTCCAGATGATGAATAACGACACTCCCAATCCCATCCAGCCGTCAAGAGCATGATACCCGAATTTCCCGGCAACCATGGCAATGACGACCAAAACAGATGAAATCGCATCAATCCGATGATGCCAGGCATCAGCATGGAGAGTTCCCGAGGCAATTAATGAAGACAGATATTCTGCGTACCGAGCGGTAAACTCCTTGATAAAAATAGTGAGAATAATAATGGCAATCATCCACCACTGAGGATTCACCGGTTCGGGATTCAATATCCGATGGACAGAAGATTCGATAAATTCAATTCCGGTAACAATCAGCAAAATAGCAATGATGAGTGTGGCAATGTATTCAATTCTCCCGTGCCCATAAGGATGCTCTGCATCTGCCGGCTTTTCAGCTTCATGAAACCCCCAGATTACCACACCGGATGATATCACGTCTGACAGCGTGTGTACCGCATCCGCAATGACGCTGACGGAACGGGTGATTAATCCAATGGTAAATTTGATGATAAATAAAATAAGATTCACTGCCACTGATACCCATCCCTGAAACTTACCGATACGCGTTCTGTATGATTGTGAAGATTCCCTCGTATTTGGGATGAATTTATTCGTTATTGATTCAAACATTGTGGGTCACTTTCAATTATTAACTTACTCAAACGCTTTTATTCCTGTTATGGTTTCGCCCAAAATCAGCGTGTGCATTTCGTGTGTTCCTTCATAAGTGAACACAGATTCAAGATTTGCCATGTGCCGCATAATAGGGTAATCGTCGGTAATTCCATTTGCACCTAAAATTCCTCGTGCGGTTCGAGCGACGTTCATCGCCATTTCTACATTGTTCCGTTTTGCCATGGAAACTTGCTGAAATGTCATCATTCCGGCATCTTTCAATCGCCCTAACTGAACTACTAACAGTTGAGCTTTGATTATCTCCGAGAGCATATCAGCGAATTTTTTCTGCGTCAATTGAAATCCTGCGATCGGTTTTCCAAATTGTTTACGGTCTTTTGCGTATTCCAAGGCCGTTCGGTAACAATCTATTGCGGCACCGATAACGCCCCAGGCAATGCTATAGCGAGCTTGAGTCAGACAACTAAGTGGCGCGCTTAATCCATTTGTATTCGGCAGACGGTTTTTCTCAGTGATGCGGACATCCTCCAGCACAAGTTCAGAAGTTACAGAAGCCCGCAGACTCATTTTTCCGTGCATTTCCGGAGCAGAAAATCCTGGTGTATCTTTTTCAACCAAAAACCCCTGTATGATGCCACCTTCATCTTTTGCCCAAACGACTGCTATATCGGCGATACTTCCGTTGGTGATCCACATTTTTGCTCCGTTCAGGATCCAGTCCTTTCCATCTCGTTTTGCTGTGGTTTTCATTCCGCCGGGGTCAGAACCATGCTCAGGTTCTGTCAGTCCGAAGCACCCAATCGCTTTACCGGAACTAAGTTTTGGCAACCATGTCTTTTTCTGGTCCTCTGAGCCGAATCGGAAAATCGGATACATCACCAATCCACCCTGGACACTGGCAAAACTACGAAGTCCGGAGTCACCGCATTCAAGTTCTTGCATCAAAAGTCCATACGCAACATTCGAAATACCGCTACCACCATATTTCACCGGAAATGCAGCTCCAAGAAACCCAAATTCCCCCAGTCTCGGTATGATTTCTACCGGGAAAGAACCATCCCTGAAATGCCGTTGAATAAACGGGGAATATTCAGATTGAACAAACTCCGCTGCTGTTTTTTGGATGGCTAATTCTTCTTCTGAGAGAAGGTTGTGTATTTGGAAAAAATCTTTCATTTCTTTTTGTGGAACGCGGGAAACACAGATTGAATGGATAAACGCAGATGTGTTATTTTTTTATTTTTTACTTTATCCATGTAAACCCACAATATTTGTGTGTTCTGTTTTCAAATGACCAGTTGGTTCATAAAATCTTTGATATTCATATTTTCACATGAGAAAATCATATCTTTTATTTCTTTCTGGCGATTCAAATCTAACAAATCACATGATAATGAATTGAATTTATTTTCTAAATCATCTATTGTCATAGGTTCTCTAGGATCACCTTTTGGATACTCCATATATTCTTCAAAAACTCTACCATCTTTAGTCGTAACTACAACTCTTGATGGTTGTTTTGCCGGGAACATTGCTTCAAATTCCTGTGAAGGTTCACCCTTAATTTTATCAATTACTTCAAATACTTTTGGATCATTCAATTTTTCATCAGAAAATGATTCAGTTGTAATTTTCTTATCCACCATCGCCACTGCCATACAGTATGGAAGTGAGTGGTCAGCCGTTTCTCGCGATGCAGGTCGATATTTTGCAGGATCAAATAAAATATCATACGCTTGAGCAAAGGCAGTTACTTTTACTTCCTGGATATCAGTATAATCTAAATCATTATTTACCATTGCATTGATCATACAAGAAATATGTGTATGTGTCAATGCTTCAGTCGGGAATGCTTTCATACCACATTCAAGAATTTTGAAACTTTCGCCTAAACCACTAACAAGTGCATCAACATCCCAATCCCAAGAAGAAACGCCATCACGACCTTCCATATCCGTCGGTTTATTTATTTCATCTTTGGCATTCCAACCAATAAATGCATCCATGAAACCTTCTTTACCTTCAAATACTTTCTCAGTTCCTGAAAATCCTTTTTGTGCCATCAATGCGGCAAACACTCCAGATTGAACTGCCATCGGGTCAACTGTATTTTTCATCATTGTTAAAGTTCCTGCCGTTGGACAACCAATAGTATGATTATGCGAACCAGATATTCCGATTGCATTCACCATTTGATCTTCAGTTAACCCAAGTAATTTACCGGCAACTATGGGAGACACAAATTGTGTTAATGTTGCGTGATGCCATTTTCTTTCACGAATCCCGGGAGTTGCAAATAAACACAATCTTTGTTCAAATTCATACGCCAACACGATTGCAACTATCACATCTTTCATAGATGCATCCACCAATTCACCCATTGACAATGCTGCGGGAATCAAATCTGATGGATGGGATGGATCTTCTTTCCAATAAATATCATTAAAATCCAATGCACGAATCATTAACGAATTCACAAGTGTTGAATTTACCGCTGGAATTTTATCCCCAAATCCGATAACTGTTGTTTCGCCTTTTCCACCTATATCTTTGTAAATATCTCGTAAGATATTTACATCTTTTGTATGATATCCACCAAAAGCACAGCCAACTGAGTCATATAGATATCGTTTTACTTCTGTAACAACTTCTTCAGGTAAATCTTCATATTTCAGTTTTAATGCAAATTGAGCCATTTGTCTGGCTATTGATAATTTCATTTTTTTCCTTTCATTTTTTTGTAGTTAGTAGATAGTAGTTTGGGGTTAGGGTTTTCGAATTGATCGGATTAAACCTGCTAATAATTTATTAATATCTTCAATTTGGTTTGAAAAACTTTTAATACAATATTTCAAATCTTTTGATAAAATCAAGAAATAT
>JACNKV010000023.1 GCA_014381855.1 Fidelibacterota bacterium
TACTAAAAATAAAATCTCATCCATAAATCAAATTTACTTTGGATTTGCTTACTGCCAAATTCGCTGTTGTCTTCGCCAATCATTATTGTTGGCCACAAAGTTACTGAAAAGTTATTCACCGGAGAATAACTCATTGGTGCGCCAATAATAGCACTTTTATCTTCCAAATTGTAAATGGCATAAATTGATGGTGAAAAGTAAACCCAATCAAAGGGTTCAGGTTGTGTAAATTTCAAGTAAATATAATCTTGCATTGCTGTCATCCCCATCGAAGGCATTGACGATGGCTGCATTCCATTGAAAACCGCCATAGTAGCAACACTCAAATAATCAGTCCAATCATCGCCTGACCAGCCGAAATCATTATGATAATATTCAGCAATTATGGTTGTATTCCACCGATTCAGATATCGCATTCCAAACAGCCACGAATTTCCATCTTTCGTCGATTTAGTCAATTGTCCATTCGTAAAATGAGAAACAGAATCATCAATAAAGAACGCCGTTTCTCCGTGAATTTCAATATTTTCTTTCAAGTTTAGAGAAAAATCAGCCCCATATTTTGATAGTCCGTTTTTATCAATCAATGCCATTATATCTACATCGGTGTCCCAAATTAAACCGTATCCTTTTAATGCAAATGCAGTATTATCCACTTCACTATATCGTTCATTTATCGTTTCGTTTGGTGGAATAATAATTCCAGTGAACGCAACCGTTTTTAACAACTCATTCTGAAAACTCTTAATTGTTTCAAAACTCATTGAAAGCAAACCCGCTTGTGCTAATTCAGGATTTTCCGGGTCTTTGAACGGGTTAACAAACCCAACAGGATTAAATGCATATCCCTTGCCCCAATTGAACATTTGTTTACCAAAACGAATATTGGTATTGAAGGATAAATTATAATTTCCATACGCTTCAAAAAGGTCGAAATCTGCATTGGAATCATTGTAGTAACTGCTGTGCGTTTTCAAATGGAAACCCATATCTCTGGTTCTGTAATCCGCATTGAGATACAACTCCATTTTGTATTGTGAGAGATAATCAGAGAGATTATCAGGAAATTGCAGTTGATAAAACGGTGATTCCGTTCGCATTTGGTTAACAGAATATTTTCCATCTAAATTGCCTGACCATTCCAATGATTTTTTCTCTGTCCCCGGGATATCAAATGAATAATCTTGCGCAAATAAAGAGACAGTGATTAATGTCAAAATTAAATATCGCTTCATCGTAATTCCTCTAATCGTGATAAGTAATTCAGCGTAAATACTTCATCCGGTAATTTGCGTGGTGCAATTGTGGCATAAATCATCAACGAACGATAACCTTTATACAATGGACTGTAAGTTTCAATCACAGACGGTCTGACTAATCCGTTCCCGAAATCCTTCATATTTTTGAATTCCAATGTTTTTAAAAGCATTTCAGTCGCAGAGTAACATTCGATTTTCTCTATCGTCAATCCATCTTTAATTACCCACATTTTCAGATGGTCATAGGCAACGGTTTTATTATTTGCTTTTAAGTTTAGCACATAACCCGTATCGTCTTCCGATAAAATATCTGCATCGTATTCCGCACTGTAATCCAGATGCATAATATCGGAATTATTAAACACGCCACCAACCACAGACTGCATACTGGTAATGCGAATCGGTCTGCCAACATTTGGGATATACATCCACATATTTTCGTCCAATCGTAATGTTGCTCTTCCACGATCACTTGCGGGTTCAATGTAAAGCATCGCAACTTTGTCATTGTCTTTTTTAACGGTGTAAAAGACATACTCCTTCGCTGTGCCATCCGGTTCTTCGTTAATGAGTTTACGATAGGATTCATACGATTCAGGCATCAGGTTTTCATCAATCTGTTTTAACAATTCGTTAGCGTTTTGTCCAAATAGCATTCCTGAAACAACCGCTAAAATGGTCATTGATATTATAGTTCTTATTTTCCTCATTTTTTCTTCCTTTCGAAAAGTGTTTTTGTATTTTCGCATACTTTTTTAAACTCATAATTGTCATACGCTTCAGATGTTGAATAAACAATATTCATCTCCGAATCCAAAATATGAAGTGTGAAATAATTATCTATTTGATATTGGTGACACACAGAACCTGTCCAGTCAATTAAAATTCGATTGGGTTCACCTTTCAGTTTTTTTCTGACCAAAGATTTGGGCATCCATTTTGGAACATTTGTCATATCTTTTATAGTGACAACGGTGATTTCATTTGCATATATTTTCCGCAAATTATTTATCCATTTATGATTCTCATCCATCCAATATCGCCCGATTTTATTATCCGGGGTTTGGGATAAGAAACATAATATCGTTGGTTTGTCAGGCGTATCAGACAAAGAAAATGAAATATCATCCGCATTTTTTAAGGTGAAATTTTGTGCCAATAAATTCTCTTTTTCATTTGCACCAGAATTTGCTTGAATGAATGTCAGCAATAAAAATCCCTTAATAATTAACTGTTTCATTTATACGTGTCCCAACGCATCAACTGGTTCAAGTTTCGATGCTTTTCTTGCCGGTTGCCAACTTGCAAAAAGTGAAACCAAAACAACTATTCCGGAAGTTGCCAGCACTTCTTTTATAGGAATATCCGGTATTAACACAAGATTTTCCATCGGACCAAATGTAAACTGAACAGGTTGCCACTGCATAAACAATAATAAACCAACTCCGATTATTACTCCTGCAAGTGTGCTGATAAATCCAAGAAAAAATCCTTCTGCTAAAAACAGGGACAAAATTTTTCTTGGAGAAGTTCCAATTGCCGCAATGGTTCCAATTTCGCTTGTTCGTTCAAAAACGGACATCATCATTATATTCATCACGCTGATTAGCACAATAGAAATCAAAATAACGCGCACCATCATAATAAGCAAATCAACAATGTTAGCGATACTTCCAAAATGCGTTAATTTATTCCACGGATGCACTTCATAAATACGACTGCCATCTTCACTCTTTTCACCGGATAGTGCTTGATTTAACTCCGTGTAAGCAATTTTTACATCCTCACCACGATTCAATCGAATGGCCACTTCTGATATTTCAGTCTCATCCATCCGCAATAAATTCAACGCATCCTCAATATGAATAAATCCTTCTTTCCCTTGCGGTCCCATCACGCCTTCCGACACGCCAACAATTTTCAGGGAAAGTCCATTGACAGATCCGTGGCGGTTTGTTCCAACGATGACAACATCGTTCCCGATTTCAACATTTAATCCTTTAACCAGAATATCTGGGATAATAATCTCTCCGGGTTTTACGAAATTTATCGGATCGGACACTCCGCTAAAACGGTCGGTCAGCGTCGGACAGGTTGCTTGCTCCTTTTCAGGATAGACGCCTGAAAGGCGGATATTCGATGTTTGATTATAGTCACTGATCATCGCACCAAATTTAATCCGCGGGGAATAGGCTTCGATTTTCGCATTATTATCCAATTTGGGTTGGAGAACTTCCATTTCGTTTTCGGTTAGAAAAATATTTAGTGGTATGTTATCTATGGTTTCAACATATCCGCTTTTATGCACTTGCACATCTGCCAACATCGAATCAGTAATAATTCCGATCATTGCACTTTTGAATGACCCGCCAAGTCCTGCAAAAACAATAACAAGTATAACGCCAATGGATATTAGTGTTGTGGTTAAAAGTGTTCGTCGTGTGTATCGAAATAAATTGCGAATGGCTATTTTGATTATATTTTTCATCTTATTCTCCACCTTTCTTGTTATTGACAATTTTGCCATCTTCCAATGTATAAACAATTTCGGCATTCCCGACAATTTTAGGGTCGTGTGTTGAAAAAATGAATGTCGTTCCAAGTTCTTTTTTCATCTGTCGCATAA
This sequence comes from Fidelibacterota bacterium, assembly GCA_014381855.1. Taxonomy (GTDB): domain Bacteria; phylum Fidelibacterota; class Marinisomatia; order Marinisomatales; family JACNKV01; genus JACNKV01. Next base: position 3,886 of record JACNKV010000023.1, read on the forward strand.
TGTCTATGACTTTCAATGCAGTTTTATGATCAAGATTTGCGGTTGGCTCATCGGCTAACACAACGCTTGGGTTGGTAACTAACGCTCTGGCAACTGCAACACGCTGTTTCTGTCCACCGGATATCTGATTCGGATATTTGTTTTTTTGATCCAGCATATTAACTTTTTCAAGTAAATCCAATACTCTAGTTCGTCGTTCACTAACCGGGACATTCTTCACCATTAACAAGGGATATTCCACATTTTCATATACAGTGAGAACCGGCACAAGATTGAAATTCTGAAAAACAAATCCCAACGAATCTCCCCGAAACTTTGCACCATTTTTACGATCAAGAAGATTGATTTTAACATCATTAACAATTATATCACCTTCCGTTGGTTTATCTAAACAACCGATGAGATTTAGCAATGTTGTTTTTCCACTTCCGGAAGGACCGATAAAGGAGATAAAACTGCCTTTGTCAATTTCCAGATTGATGTTTTGTAATGCCGTTACAGAAATCTCTCCTGTGTGATAAATTTTTGTAACATTTTCCATTTTGATTAAACTCATTTATTATTCCTTTCCATCATTTTTTTAATTGTTCCCCACATTTCTTTTCCTTCTTCAAAAAGATCAAAACCGTAATTTGATAATCTCCATTTTGTAGCGGTAAAACGGATAGAACCCATAATCAGTTGTGAAATATAACGGGCATCAAAATCATTTCGGATTTCATTATTTTCCTGTGCATCACAAATCATTCTCTGAATTTCATTTTGAATCATTTCCATATTTTCAACGATTCTATTTTGCAATACTTCATCATTAAGGAAGTATTTCTCCGAAAAAATGAAGGCGATTTTCACAGGGTCATCGGCTATATTTTTAAATTTATTCAATACAAACTTCTCTAATTGGTTTAGTCCTGAAGATTCTTGTTCCCTCATACGGGTCATCGCTTTTACTGATTTCTGGTTAAATCTAACCAAGAGAGCCTCCAGAATTTCAGATTTACTCCCAAAGTGTCTGTAAATTGCGGATTCAACTAAGCCAATCTTCTTTGACAGGTTTTTTATAGTGACTGCCTGAATTCCGCCTTCGGCAATTAATGTTAATGCCGAATCTAAAATTTGGTTTTGTCTGTCAGATAATTTTTTCATTATTTCCTCAATTCTTCAAATGTGTGTGAAT
>JACNKV010000057.1:0-23702 GCA_014381855.1 Fidelibacterota bacterium
CGTTAGGCTACAAAAAAAATGGAAATTCGATGAAGTTAATTCAAATGTTTATTCTCCAATTAGTAATTGTTATAAATATTGGTGCACAAAATACAACTGCTCGTTTCTTATTATGGCACCCATCGGCTAGATCAATTTCCTTGGGTGGTTGTGGTGTTGCTTTAATAGATAATAATTTTTCTACTTTTTACAATCCAAGTGGATTGGCTTTTTCCAAAGGAATAAATATTGTTAGTTCTTATGGTAAGCCATATCCTTTTTTCGATAATACACAACACCTTTATTCCACAATATCAATGCCTTTTGTATTTGGTGCTCTGGGGATATCAATTAACCAGATTTGGCGAGAGCCACAACAGAATAACTTGATGAAATTATTTGGCAATGACAAAGGTGTTTTTAACCCATTACATTGGCAGGTTAAACTATCTTTTGCAACATTGTTGAAACACAATGTTGCATTTGGCCTTAACCTTAATCTATTACGAATAAAATTATCTAAATTTGGTGCGGGGTCTGAAAAAGGTTTGGGTCAATCTACTACCGCACTATTTGATTTCGGATTTCTAATTAGAAATTTGTTAACCGGTGCTACTTTAATATCAGAGCAATCCCAAAGTAGTGCTTTTTTAAATCGCTTTAGGAAAAGGATTGAGACAAAGGGTTTGGCGGTAGGTTTAGCGCTAAGTAATGCTGGCCAAAAAATCATGTTTATTGATGGTGATCAAAAAGATAGACCACCAACTATGATTACACTCGGTCTCGCTTACTATCCAATAGTCCTAATTAATTCAAGTTTATTATTGACAATTGATTTCGAGAAACAGGTTTTTGAAACTTCAAATTTAGATTATATCCATATCGGGAATGAAATAGGTTTTTTAAATATCCTTACATTCCGATCAGGTTATTTTCTCGACACTGATAAACCTTTTACTTCTTATTTTAGTTGGGGTGCGGGGATTAATTTAAAATTCATTTCTTTAAATTTTGTTCGTTATGAAATGTCTCTAGCGCCAACCTGGCATTTCGACGCGAGCATAAACTTTGGTCCTAAATCATGAAATATTTAAATGTATTTATAGTTATGGCAGCTCTGTCACTTTTTCCGTCCTGTGAATCCGATACAAAGATATTAGCAGGCTACCAGAATGGAGAAGAATTAGAAGAGGGTGATTTAATACCGTTTTTACTACACCAGAACTTCCCTAACCCATTTAATCCAAGAACAAGTATTCGATTTGATGTTGGCAAATCACTCCATCTAACGATGAAAGTCTATACTGATGATTGGCAGGAAGTTAGCAAGCTTGTAGATGATGAATTTGATGAAAACACTTTTCATACAGTAATATTTCAAGGCATTAATTCTGATGGAGAAGAAGTGCCTAGCGGCTCATATTTTTATACACTTGAGGGCGGTGGAGTAATCTTGATACGGAAAATGACTGTGTTGAAATAATTGTATAAAAATATGAATTAGAATTTGCAGCAGAACAATCACTCCACCGAACGTGAAACGATGGGAGCACAGAAACTAAAGTCAGAAAGACGAAATGATATTTAGAGTAAAACAAAGGGTAGTCTGGAGCGCCACGGAGCTATCTCGTTAGGAGGTTTCAATTATTTTAACCGACGAAAACAACAATCAATTGAAAAGGCAGGAAAAAGTAAAATGAAAAAACAAACGAAAACAATAAACACAATTCGGTTACTGACAATCACATTATTGCTGATGTCGATTTCTGTGTCCTACGCTGTCAACAACGCACCATTAGGTTCTCTTGATGGTAAATTGTTTTTCGGTAAGATTTTCTGGGACATACCATTAATTCGTTGGGTTCGGTTTTCAGATACTATCGAATTTAAAGATGGTATGATTTCATCTACGCTTTCTGTGAAAAGTGGTTATAAACCTGCATCTTATAATACAAAAGAAGAAAATGGGAATATCGTTTTTACAGCACGAGCCGCTAGAGAAAAAGGTGACTATTTTGATTGGATTGGCGTTTTTGACGGTGAGTCACTTATCGATGTAAAAATGACGTGGACAGAAGATGGTGAAACACGAAACTATGTATTCAAACAGAAGTAATGTTTATCCCATTTCTTTCTTCTCGGGGTGAATAACCGCCTAATCCCGCCGGACGATGAAATTGAAAATTGAAAAAGCCTGTGAGTTTATCTTTATGTGTGAACTAAATTTATAAAAAATGTAATCTATTCTGTTTTTGTATTAGCGGTTGTTTTCATTTCAATACTGTTATTTAGAAATTTGAGTAATGAAAATACTTTCGGTGACTTAATTGATGAAACTACGACTGTAAATTAAGAAAACTTTACCCACGACTTGTTTTTACCGGACGTGGTTACGATGATTTTTACACCAAAAGATTAGCAATATCAGATGTGCCGGGGTGCCTTGGGTTTCTGCCGATCGCGTACACCTGTAATCCGCAATAATGTAGAACCGGGGCGATGATTCCGACTGACTCACTCCAAACGGTTTTTGTTTCCGTTACGGTTTTGAACCGATTCGGACCTACGGTGTGTGCCGTTACTTTCGGGGGGTTGGGCACGGGGTTGTAAATTCTGCTCATATCCGGGAACCGCGGAAGGTCTCCGTGCGGAGTTTTTCCACGTAAAAAATTCATCCCGGAGCGATTGGTGTGCCCTGTAATTGTAACCGTTCCGTCAATGTTTTTTAGTTTATCAACAAATAATATTTTATCAATTTTAAATTCATTTTTCAGGGCAAGGATTGTTTCCGGTGAGACATGATCCGTATCAAATTTTATCGGCCAAATAATTGTGTATCCCTCGTGTTCAAGAACAAGGTGGTTGTGAAGGATCTTGGCTGATTCTGTGTGAATGTCGCCCGGTCGATTGGAGAAATAAATATGTTTATAGGTGGTCATGTTAAGGTGTTGGTGTTTGTCGGGATCTTTCTGTTTGCTCCTCACGTCTCACGGCTTAGGTTTTCCTGTTTTCTGAAGCCAAAAAGGGCTGTTCCCAATCGGATCATCGTACTGCCCTCTTCAACGGCAAGTTGGTAATCCATGCTCATCCCCATAGACAGCTCTGACATTTGCGGATGATTTGACGGCCGTTGCCGATTTAGTTCGTTTAGTAGGTTTCGCAAAGAACTGAATGCTTCGCGTATTTCGTTTTCAACCGATGTAAGCGGACCGACGGTCATCAATCCGCCGACGGTAATATTTTCTTCTTCCAAACACGCCAACATGTCCTGTAAGTTGGTTGGGTCGAAGCCTGATTTAGCTGCCTCCCCACTGGTGTTGACTTCTAATAAAACCGGGGTGTTTTTTTCTAAGAGTTTTGCTCTGTTAGAAATTCGCTTTGCAAGCTTCAAAGAATCTACGGAATCGATTGTGTCAAATAAATCCAAGGTTTTGTTGACTTTGTTTGACTGAAGATGTCCGATCATTCGTTTTGTTAGTCCGGGGAGTTTCGGAAGTTGGGGAAATTTGCCTTGTGCTTCCTGGACGCGATTTTCTCCGATGTTGACAATACCGGCATTAAATATATTCTCGATAAAGATCGCCGGGTGTGTTTTCGTCACGGCGACAATTGTAACCGACTGTGAACCGCCAACAAGTTTTGAGGTTTCGCTTATTCTCTGTTGTATCTCAGACAGCGTGTCTGTAAGGCTCACTTTTCCTCCGGTATAATTCCTTCAATACTTAATTGATCGGCTTCGGGGGTATTGTCTTTCTTTTTGTCCTCATGAACAACTCGTGTAATCGACGAAATGCTTGCCCCTTTGTCAAGCTTTATTAACTTCACGCCTTGTGTCACGCGCCCGATCGTCCGTATTTCAGACACCGGCTGCCTCATAAGCACTCCTCTGTCTGTGATAACGATAAGGTCATCCTGATCAACCACCTCCATAATCGCCACCATTTTTCCGACTTTATCGGTTGTTCTCATTGTCATGACCCCTTTACCCGCGCGCGCTTGGGTCCTGTATTGAATAATGTCCGTTCGTTTTCCGTATCCTTTTTCTGTAGCAACAAGGATGGTACCTTCTCTTTTTACGACAAGCATCCCGACAACCTCATCTTGTTTGGAGCTGAGCGCTATGCCTTTAACGCCCATCGTTTTACGACCGCTTGGGCGAATGTTTCTTTCGGTGAAACGAATAGATTTACCTTCTCTTGTTCCCAGTAGGATGTCATTCTCTCCATCGGTGATCTTTGCTTCGATTAATTTATCGTTCTCCCTTATTTCGATGGCGTAAATTCCACCTTTTCTTGGATTTCCATATGCAGAAAGAACTGTTTTCTTTACGATTCCATTTTGAGTTGCCATTACGATATAATGTTCGTCGTCGAATTCTGTTACGCTGACGTATGCCTCTACCTTCTCACCGGGCTCACACCCAATTAGGTTCACAATCGCGCGACCTTTTGCGGCTCGTCCTCCTTGGGGAATATCATAAACTTTGAGCCAATAACACTTTCCTTTATCCGTAAAGAAGAGTAAATAATCGTGCGTGTTTGCGATAAAGAGATGTTCGACAAAATCCTCTTCTCTCGAACCGGCACCCTGAATTCCGCGCCCGCCGCGTCGTTGGCTTCGGTAGGTGTTTACCGGCGTTCGCTTGATGTATCCGTTATGGGTTACTGTCAGCACCATGTCTTCCTGGGCTATCATGTCTTCTATTGAAAACTCAGCACCAAAGGGTAGGATTTCTGTTTTTCTCTCGTCTCCGTATAGGGTTTGCACATCACGAAGTTCAGATTTTATAATTTCCATTCGCTGGTTTTTGTTTTCAAGGATGCCTTTCAGGTTCGTAATTACTTTTAGAAGTTCTTTATATTCTTCGACAATTTTCCCAACTTCCAATCCGGTGAGTCTTTGCAGGCGCATATCTAAAATGGCCTGTGTTTGTTTTTCGGACAAGTCAAAGGAGTTCATCAATCCTTCTTTTGCCTGCCTGGGATCTTTACTTCCACGAATAACCGAGATTACCTCATCAATGTTGTCCAACGCTATTTTTAATCCCTCAAGAATGTGTGCCCGGGCTTCTGCCTGTTTTAAGTCGAAGGTGGTTCTTTTAACAATAATCTCGTGTCTAAAGTCTATAAAGTGTCCTAAAATTTGTTTTAGGTTCATCACCCTTGGAATTCCATTTAGCAAAGCCAAAAGTATCATTCCGAATGTTTCCTGCAGTTGGGTGTGTTTGTACAGTTGGTTTAGAATTATTTCAGGAATGGCGTCTCTTCTTGTCTCGATAACGACACGGATTCCATCTTTATCAGATTCATCCCGGATGTCCGTAATACCGTCAATTTTTTTATCTCTGGCTAGGTCTGCAATTTTCTCAATTAGGTTTGCTTTATTTACTTGAAATGGTAGTTCGCTGATAATGATGGTTTCTTTTCCGGATTTTTGTGTTTCAACATACGCCCGGGCACGCACTTTGATTTTTCCTCGTCCGGTGTTATACGCATCTTTTATGCCTCCCATCCCCATGATGATCCCACTGGTAGGAAAATCCGGTCCCTTGATGTGCTCCATTAGTTCGTCAGCTGTAGTCTCGGGGTTGTCTATTTGTGCAATCAGCCCGTTGATGACCTCTATTAGGTTGTGAGGTGGAATTTTTGTTGCCATCCCAACCGCAATCCCCTCCGAACCGTTAATGAGGAGATTTGGAATGGTGGAAGGCAAGACAGCTGGTTCTTTGAGTGTCTCGTCAAAATTTAATGTCCAGTCAACGGTATCTTTGTCCAGGTCTTTTAACAGTTCTCCGCCTATGCGTGTCATTTTTGATTCTGTATACCGCATCGCCGCTGCATTGTCTCCATCGATGGAGCCGAAATTACCTTGTCCGTTCACAAGCTCATACCGCATCGAAAAGCTCTGGGCCATTCTCACAAGGGCGTCATACACTGACGAATCACCGTGCGGGTGATATTTACCTAAAACATCTCCGACGATACGTGCGGATTTTTTGTAGGGGCGATTCCATTGTGATCCAAGCTCATTCATCCCAAATAAAATTCTACGATGAACGGGTTTTAGTCCGTCTCTCACGTCCGGTAACGCCCTGGAGACAATCACAGACATGGAATAATTCAAATAGCTTTCGCGCATCTCTTCAACGATGTCGCGATTGATTGTGTTTTCTCGTGCAATATCCACTTTTTATCCTTTTAATATTTCTACTTTTTATATGTCCAAATTCACCACAAACTTGGCGTTGGTTTCAATAAACTTCCTTCGTGTTTCCACGTCTGCACCCATAAGGTCCTGAAATGTTTTTGCTGCTTCAGCCGCATCGTCTATAGAAACCCGCAAAAGGGTTCGTCTGTCCGGGTCCATGGTCGTTGACCACAGTTGTTCAGAGTTCATTTCCCCCAAGCCTTTATACCGCTGAATATCTACTTTTTGTGTTTTGTTTTCACGGCGCATTCGCTCAATCATGAGATCGCACTCATTGTCATCATAAGCGTATGTTTCTTTTTTGCCTTGTTTTACCCTATAAAGCGGGGGTTGTGCCATATAGAGACTTCCGTTGGTAATTACCTCTAGCATTTTTCGAAAGAAAAACGTGAGTAGTAATGTTCGAATATGACTGCCGTCAACGTCGGCATCGGTCATGATAATAATTTTATGATAGCGCAATTTTTCAATATTAAAATCCGAAACCGATCGTTCACCGTCGTCATCTCCACCACCGCCAAACCCGGCGCCAAGCGCAGTAATAATCGATTGTATTTCATTGTTAGACAACAGTTTGTCTATCCGTGCTTTTTCCGCATTGATCACTTTTCCCCTCAGTGGCAGGATGGCCTGAAACCGTCTGTCTCTTCCTTGTTTTGCCGTACCGCCCGCTGAGTCACCCTCTACCAGATACAGTTCGCAGAGCGACGGATCTCGATTAGAACAATCTGCTAGTTTTCCGGGAAGGGTTGTGCTTCCAAGCGCCGTTTTTCTCCGAATAAGTTCCCGGGCTTTCCGGGCGGCCGAGCGACTTCTGGCTGCCATCAGCGCCTTTTCAATAATTTTTCTCCCTATAGATGGATTTTCTTCAAGAAACGCCTGAACGCCTTCATACACAATAGCATCTACAATTCCCTTAACCTCACCATTCCCCAATTTTGTTTTTGTCTGTCCTTCGAATTGGGGTTCAGCTACTTTTATGGAAACAATCGCCGTTAAACCTTCTCTAAAATCCTCTCCTGAGATTGAAATCTTTTCGTTTTTCGTTGTTTTAATCAGGTTGTTTTTCGATGCATAGTTGTTCATCGCGCGGGTTAGCGCCGATCGAAAACCTGAAAGGTGTGTTCCGCCTTCTATGGTGTTGATATTGTTAACAAAGGTGAGAATGTTTTCCGTGTAGTTTGAGCTGTAGCGTAGCGCAACATCCACCGGGACCGCTGTGTTTTCCTTGTTCACTGTAATAATTTTGTCATGGACCGGTTGTTTTCCACCGTCTAAAAACTTTACAAAATCACTTATCCCTCCTTTATATTTATAGACCTCTTTTTTGATGTTCTCTTCGCGTTTGTCTTCGAGAGTTATTTCAAGCCCTTTGTTTAAATAGGCGAGTTCCCGAAGACGGTCGGATATAATCAGATATTCAAATGTCGTGACTTGAAACAAGTCTGTATCAGGTATAAATGTAATCACCGTACCGGTTTTTTTTGTTTTTCCGACGACTTCAAGTTTTGAATTCACGTTTCCGCGGACATAGCTTTGTCGGTGGATTTTTCCATCCCTGTGAACTTCGGCAATAAGAGACTCTGATAACGCATTCACCACAGAGACACCCACGCCGTGAAGCCCTCCGGATACTTTATAAGACCCTTTGTCAAACTTACCGCCTGCGTGGAGAACTGTCATAACCACTTCCAGCGCCGGCTTTTTTTCCTCTTTATGAATGTCTACGGGTATTCCTCGCCCATTATCTTCGACGGTAACAGAATTATCCTTATTGATTAACACTGTTATTTTTGTACAATGTCCTGCAAGCGCTTCATCGACACTGTTATCCACCACTTCATAAACCAAGTGGTGCAACCCTCTTTTTCCAATGTCCCCGATATACATCGCCGGGCGCTTCCTAACGGCTTCCAGTCCTTTTAAGACCGTAATTTTTTCTGCACTATATTGTGTTGATTCTGTTTTGTTCATCATATAAATCGTATTCCTTTTATCACGTTTTTACCAATTTTTTCATTTAGTTTTCTAAGTATTTCTTTTTTTTGCAACTGAAGTTCTTGTCTCCAAACAGGCGTGGATACTCTTACGGTTAATATCCCGTGTTTCACTTCTGTGGGGTCTGCGTTTTTTGCTATTGTCTCTCCTACAATTTCGCTCCAGCTTTTTATCGCCGTGCTTTGAGCTACCGCTTTTTCGAGACCGGTTTTTCTTAAAAAGACTCCTAAGGCACTTTTCAGACTTTGCATTTTTTCTCCAGATGGATACTGGTATGTTCTTTTGCTGAAAGATTTCCTCTTCGGTTTTTCACTTGAACGATGTCTGTCGTTGTCACAATTGTTTGTGCCGTTTTTTCCAACAGAGACAACACTTTTTGTCCTCGTTTAAAATCCAGTTTTGCTAACAAATCATCCAAAAGGAAAACCGGAGCAGCACCTTGCCGTTCTTTCACGTAGTAAAGTTCCGCAAGTTTAATAAGGACCAAAGCAAGTTTGTGTTCGCCTTGAGAGGCAAATGAGCGAATATCTTTTCCGTTCAGAACAAACGAGTATCGATCTCTGTGTGGTCCTGTTTCTGTGTTTGAGTTTATGATATCTTTTCTTCTTTGGTTTTTTAATGCGTTGAGAATCTCAGAAATTGCACCTGGGTTTTTACTCTCATATCCTACCTCCAAAAAAGCATCTGTCTCACCATAGTTATGTACGGCTTTCTTGCAGCAGGTCGAAAAACCAGCAATCATGCTTTTGCGCATTTTCCATACGCTGGCTGCTGCAACAGCCAGCGGTTCTTCCCATGTTTCTATTTCAGAAACACCGGCTCGGTTCTCTCTGCACAACTGCAGCGCTGCGTTTCGTTGCTTTAACACACGCTGAAACGTTACCAGCTTCTCTAAATACTCAGGTGAAACAACTGAAAACATCTTATCAAAATACTGTCGCCTGTCCTGGGGTCCGCCTTTTGTAATGGTTTGTTCTTCCGGAGACAATAGCACAACCGGGTGTTTACCGACTATTTCTTTCAACCCCTCAATCGGAACATCGTTGACAAACATTTTTCTTTTGCCGTCGGATACTTGATTTAACCTGATCACGTCTGTTTTTTTATCAACCAGAAAGGTCCCGTTAATTTTAAAACTGTCCTGACCATACTGCAGAAGGTCTTTTCTTCTGTTCGTGCGGAAACTTCTCCCGATAGAAAGAAGATGAATTGCTTCAATAATCGCGGTTTTACCTGAGCCGTTTTCTCCCCAAAGAATGTTTAAACCGGACGTAAACTCAAACATTGCGTTGTGATGATTTCGAAAACACATAAGTTCAATTTTCCTAATAGACATGGTTACCGGGAGTTAGAAAAAAGAAATCTGGTTTCTAAAAAAAACGGCGAACGAATGTTTTAGTCGTTTAATCTGATGGGCATCAATAACATCGTAAGGTCAACGTTTTCATCCACGGTCTCAGGAAAAAACAAGGCAGCGCTGATTGATGTTTTTAACTTAATGGTTGCTTCGTCACTATCTATGTGAGCCAAAAGATCTTTTAGATATGCCGCGTTGTATCCGATTGTAATATCTTCACCCTTGTATTCTCCGGACAATGTTTCTTGGGCTTTGGAGGCTTTTTCAGGGTCTTCTGTAGTAATAATGCTTTTATCCTGACCTAAACGCAAGGCAATTTGATGTGTCGATTTATTGGAAAAAATCGAGACCCGGCGAACAGCTCCAAGTAGGTTTTTAACCGATGTGGAAAATGATTTTTCGTTATCTGTCGGTATCACGCTCTCGTAATCAGGAAATCTTTCGTCAATCACCCTGGTATACACAGTGTCTTTTCCAATGGAGACCGTCATGTGGTTTTCCGCCATCCAAAATTGAATTGTGTCTTTGGTTCCCAATAATGTTCTAATAAGACTCAAAAACTTTCGAGGAATAATGACATCTCCCTTAAATTCGCCACTTTTATAGTCTTCTTTTATATATCTGACCAACCGATGTCCATCCGTAGCCACAGCGGTTAAACTGTCGTCACCGACTCTAAAAAACACGCCGGTGAGCGAGGGTTTTAACTCATCCCTGCTGACAGCAAACAATGTTTTATCAATGATGGACTGCATCGCATCCTGTTCAATCGCAAAAACCTGACGGTTGTCCACGTCGGGAGCGGCCGGGAATTCCTCAGCCGGTTTTGCCTTTAGGTCATAGGTACCTGTATCTGTAATTAATTCCACGTTGAGTTCCGAATCCATTGCAATTCCGATTCGACACTCCGGTAATTCATTGGTGATATCTATCAGTGTTTGAATTGGGATTGCAGCCGTACCTGTTTCTTCGATGCTGGCGGGTAAGTCAATCACGATTGTGATTTCAAGATCCGTGCTTCGTAAAATTGTTTGTTCTTCAGTAACTTGAAATAACACACAGTTCAGTATAGGAAGCGTCGATCTGGCAGGGGTTGCTTTAGATAGTTTTTGGAGCGCGGATTGAAGTTCTAATTTGGATGTGGAAAGCCTCATAAAATCCCTTAAAATATTTTTTGTTTCTAAGTGTGGTAATCCCTAGTAAATAGGCTTACAATGTTATGAATTTCACGAACATTTCACAAGTGTTTTTATGAGGATAAATCAACTTATTTTATATATATATGTTTTCAATATAGTTATAAATATTTTTTTATTAATATATCCTGTGGATTATGTGAATAGATTAAACGTCTTTTTTGGGAAAGCAATTGACAACAAGAACAAACAGACAGTTTTACTTAAAGCTGTTCTTTATGTGAATAATTCACCATAAGGTGTGGATAACTTTTTATTACAAAAAACGAATCATTGAAAACAGATAAAAATTAAATGGAAACATCTTTTTGTGGATAAGCTTTGTATAACTATGTGGCTAAGTTCTATGAAACGTAGCAAAAGAATTGATTGCCGGTAAGTGGTGGGTTGTGAGTGGGGTCTTATTCCCCTATTTCAAAAGTAAAGAGTCGCCTGATCCCCTTTCGCAGACAGGATGTCTCTTGCCGCGGACGCCAACTGCCTTTAGACTCTGCGATTACTCAGTCAACAACGCTAACCACAGATATTGAGCAGTGAGCGACGTTATTCAGATGCTATTTTAATGTAAAATAACTTTTTGGATTTCCCCATCCAATCTTCGAACCATAACATCTTTTTTCGGTTCAACGCCATTTCTTCAATCTCCGGCCAATGTGTTTCAAGGTTCGGTTTGCCGCCCTTGCGAATATCTCCGAGCCACAAAAGATGATAGCCATAAGACGTTTGTATTGGCGGACTACATTCATGAGGAGAAAGTTGGTAGATAACTTCAGAAATTTCTTTAATAGGATACGTTGAGGGGTCAATCCACCCAAGGTTTCCACCGGTGTTTTTTGTGGATTCATCTGTCGAGTAGCGCGCAGTGAACCGCTCAAAATCTTCAAGAGACTGAATGGAGTCTTTTAAAGAGGACGCAAAAGCCCAAGCCCTGCTTTTATCAGCCGTGGTGATTTCAGGGGAGATTAGTATGTGCCGGACATGAATCTTTTCTCCTTGTTTCTCAAGATTTTCAATTAAATGATATCCGAATTCTGTTTCAACGATTTCACTCAGTTCACCATTCTTCAAATTGAATGCGGTGGATTCAAAAACAGGAACAAGGGTACCGCGACGGACAAACCCTAAATCCCCCCCGCGGTTTGCAGAGCCGGGATCCTGAGAGAATTGTTTTGCAACAGTTGAAAAATCAGCACCGGAAAGAAGCTCGGTATGGAGACTATCTAAAAGATGATACGCAATATTTTTACTTATTTCCCCCGGCTGTATCGGAAGCAGAAGATGATTGAGTTTGATCAACGTCGGAAAAAGAGGAAGACTGTCGCGATAGGTTTCAAAAAAATCATATATCTCATTACGCGATACGGAGATAGAAGATAGGAGAGAATATTGATACTGCTCCGTAATCATTTTATCACGCATATCAAACCAATATTCCCTTCGAAAGGATTTCAAAGACTGCCCCAATGCTTCTTCCGCTTTTTCTTCGCTTCCAGATTGTGCGATAAAATTATCAACTTGCCGGGTGAGTGCTTTATCAACATCTTTATCATCAACAATAACAGAATCCAACTCTGCCATTTCCAAAATGATTTTTTGCTCAATGAGAGACCGAAGAATTTCTTCCTGTAGTTTTTGAGTTCTTTCTGGGAATTCTATCGGATTAAATCGTTGATTTGCCGCCGTCATGGCGACCATTTGAGACAGATCGCTTTTAAGGATGATGTTATCACCAACAATGGCAGCAACCCCCTCAATGACGGGCGTATTGCTCTGCGAAGTCAAGAAGGAAGTAAATAAAACAACCCAAAACAACCCCATCGTTTTTTTTCTAAAACAGTATGTCATTGAACGTTCTCCAAATTAATTTTAATAAAAGTATTTGAGCGCAAACTATCTAATATCGCTACCTTGTTTTGTGCAAATTGTTGGTTCAAAAGGCGTTGATAAATTTCATCATACACTTCTTCTAAGCCGACCTGAGAACCTTTTTTTAATCGTTCCAAGACCTCGACAACATGAAAGCCGTATTCAGTTTTAATTGGACCCAACACACGAGATCTTGTTTTAAAAATCGCATTATCAAGGGAAGAAACAAGCTGCCCCTTTTTTACGGTTAATACATCTACGACATACGATGAAAAAAGTTCTTTTCTTTTTTCTCCCGAAGACGAGGACTTTAGTATCTTTTTAACTTGGTGAGCAACATTCTTATCTTGAAGAAAAAAATGATAAACACGCGCTTCTTTTGTGTCGCGAATGAAATCAGGGAGATGTGTTTTATAATATCGACGAACGTTATCTCTTGTAACCGATTGTCCCTGCGCTAAAGCCATGGACAAATATGCATCACCGATTTGGAATCGCCGAAACTGCTCAACGGTGGACAAGAGTCTTGAGTCTTCATGAAAATCATTTTTCAACCCGGTCAGGTATAAAAGTTCTTCATCAACCCACAAAGAGACAACCTTCGCGAGCGTTGTAGATCCCGGAGGATATTGATCCAATAGCGCGCGCCCCTCGTCACACGTCAGCACAGATGTATTCACACGAGCCAAAACACACCCGTTGTCGGGTGGCTTCTTTTTAGAGCACCCGCAAAGACCAAACACAACCAGTCCCGTCAAAAGTAGAATCTGTCTGATGATTTTCATCCTAAAAGTTACTCACAATCTAAGACGGAAAACAATTTGACAAATTCATGAGAAACTTCTAACGACAAAGAGATTGAAATAGTGGAAATATGGATTTGTATCTTGTTTTGCTTTTCGTTTGTAAGCCGATAAGGACAGCCCAGAGGACCAAGAGCGTCACGAACTGCGAAAACCATATGAGAGAAAGACTCAAAGGGAAGGCTGTCTGTGAGTGAAACGACCACCTCTTTTTTATCGACGGATACCGAAGAAACACTTGACCCCGCTAAACAGATACGCAGCCGAACAGAGGAAAACAACCTGTCTGCCGCGGAGGGGAGCGGACCAAATCGGTCGAGGAGCTCATCGTGTGTGTCATTGAGAGAGTGGATGTCGTGACAGTCGGATAATCGCTGGTAAAAATATAACCGATCTTGAACCAGAGGAACAAAGTCAGGCTCCAAGAGAGTTTTTGTAAGAAACACAATTGTAGGAACACGAAGCGCTGCTTTATGGTGTCCAGTTTGTTCTTCTACGGCCTCTTCCAACAGCTTACAATAAAGGTCAAACCCAACCTTTGCCATGTGTCCACTTTGCTTCAACCCAAAGAGATTTCCGGCCCCTCGTATTTCAAGGTCTCTCACAGAGATATTGTAGCCCGACCCCAAGGACGTGTGATGTTCTATCGCTTTTAATCGCCGATGGGCGTCCGCAGACAGTTGTTTGTTTTTCGGAAGGCAGAGATAGCAATATGCCTGTCGGGGGCTTCTTCCGACGCGCCCCCGAATTTGGTAGAGCTGAGACAAACCAAAGTTTTGAGCATGGTTAATGATAATCGTGTTAGCATTTGATACATCCAGCCCAGATTCGATAATTGTAGTACAAAGTAAAATGTTGATTTTTCCGGAGAAAAAAGCAAGAACAACCCGCTCTAGTTCTTTGCTTGACATTTGTCCGTGAGCGATTGCTACCGAAGCATCAGGAAAACGGTTAGATAACTCCTTGGAATAAAAAGGAAGAGAAAGGACATCATTGTGTAAGAAATAGACTTGTCCACCACGCAATAATTCAGAGGAAACAACTTTCTCAATGGATGCCCAATTGAAATACTGTACAGCCGTGTGAATGGGTTTGCGTGCTTTGGGCGGCGTGTTAATGACGCTTAAATCCCGTATTCCAATCAACGATTGCTGAAGGGTTCTCGGGATGGGTGTTGCCGTTAACGTTAAGACATCTACAGACGTGCGAAGATTACGTAAACGTTCTTTGTGTTTAACCCCGAAACGATGTTCTTCATCAACAATTAAAAGCCCAAGGTTTGGAAACCGAACGTCATTCGACAACAATCGATGTGTTCCAATCACAATGTCTAGATATCCGCTCATCATTTTTTCAAGAATTCGCCGTTGCTCCGATTTTGTTCGAAATCGCGATAACAGCTCAACGTGAATTCCTACATGCGTTAATCGATCTTTAAATGTAATGTAATGTTGATCAGCCAAAATGGTGGTAGGAGACAAAAAGAGAACTTTTTTCCCGCTAATTACCGCTTTTACAGCAGCGCGAAGAGCCACTTCGGTTTTCCCAAACCCCACATCTCCGCAAACCAACCGATCCATCGGCCTGTCTTTCTCCATGTCAGAGTTAACAGCAGAAATTGAGTTTTGCTGATCTTTCGTCTCTTTGTATGGAAAGCCATCAACCACCGCGGAGTAAATATCGTCGTTTTTATTGTAAACAAATCCACGGGGCTTGCTCTTTTCTGCATACTGAAGTACAAGAGACTTTATGACTCCGGAGGCAGAGGCCACTACACGACGTTTCTCCCTGTTCCATTTTGGAGAGCCCAAAGAAGAAATGAGCTCACCCCCCTTGTCTTTGCCCACATACCGATGGACTCGGTTAAATTTTTCTAATGGAACATGGACGGCCGCACCATCAGCATATTCGATTTTAACACACTCTTGTTCTCGTGCCTTTGATTGAATGACAGACAGCCCCCTGTAGCGCCCAATCCCATAATCGCGATGGACCAACAAGTCCCCCCAAGAAAGCGACAACAGAGAAGAGAGAGGTTGTTGCGCTAGGGATTCCGATTCCCAGCGCGATTCGATTATCAAGGGAGCACCTAACAGCTCATTTCCAGACAAACAGACGTTATTGCCAAAAACAAACCCCTCACGTAAACCACCAGAGACAAACTCAACAGAAAACGGAAGTTTGCTTTTTATGCGCTGCAATTGTGTCTTATTATCTATAAAAACAAACACAGAATTGTTGTGGGCGGGGGTCTCTTTTTTAAGTTCTTCCAGTAGTTGATGGGAGCTTCTGCCTGTTAATGTACAAACACTCCCGGGTGTTGCTTTTTGTTTGAGGGGGCTAACTTTCCACAAGGGACCGTCTTTTTCAATTGTATATTTAGAGACATTATTGTCTAAAAGAGAAAGAAAAGAAAAAGAACCCTTTTTGTTGTTGCTTAAAAAGCTCGGCGGCATAATTTCGATTTGATGAATTTCCCCTATGCGTCGCTGCGACACCGGATTGTACAGCCGGAGAGACTCCACCAACGACCCAAAAAACTCAATTCGCACCGGATATTTTGAATAGTGCAAAAACACATCCAATATTCCACCGCGGATGGAATAGGTGTTTGGTGTTTGTGTTTTGTCAACACGTTCGTATCCCCACTCATCCAATGCGCCGATAAGAGCCACCCTGTTTAAATCCTTACCAACAACAGGATGAAAAGACCTTCGTTGATTATCAACGAGTACATCTTCTGTTTCAATCGCCGTTTTTGTTGTGACAAGCAAACCATTAACGTTCGGAAGCGTATTAATGGCCTCATGACGATATCGATCTACCTCCGATGTAAACCCGGGAACATCCGAACTCGACTTCCTCTGTTCGGGTAAGAAAAACACATTCTTTCCGGACAGAGAAAAAGACGCACGATATAGTTTTTCTGCAGCTCCTAACGAATCACAAATTGCAACAGCAGGCTGGTGTTGAGCCAGTAAACACATGAGGACACCCGCACCCGAAAGAGCAAGTCCGTCGTGTTTCCCCGACAAGCATTCCGGCGATAAGGACGAAGAAGAACCCAAAAAAAGGTGACGATAAAAATCACAAAAATAAAGAGGGACAGTTTCACGTGAAGCCATTAGGATTGTTTTGCCAAATAAACAGAAAGAATGGAAATGTCCGCAGGCGTAACTCCGGAAATCCGCATGGCTTGCCCCAGTGTCTCGGGGCGGACGAAGAGGAGTTTTTCCCTGCCCTCGTTCGAAAGGCTGGAGATAGAGGAATAATCCAAAGACGCCGGAATTGCATAGCTCTCTTGTTTTTTCATTTGATGAACTTGGTTCTTTTGCCTTTCGATATATCCTGAATATTTTATGGTTGTCTCAACCTCAGAAACAATTTCATCCCTGAAAACATCATCAATAGCCACGTCTGTTATGGGACGAAAAAACCGACGAGGGAAAGAGCGAATAGAAACCCCGGGTCGTTTTAAAACTTTTTTTGCCGGCGTGCTCTGGTTGATAACTGCTTGATTAAGTTTTAAGAGAGTGTGATTGATTTCAGGCGGGGAAACAGAGTGATTAAATTCACGAAGGAGCGAGTCTGTTATGTCTATCTTTTTCCCAATGAAGCCCAGGTGTTTATTTGAGAGCAAGCCCAGGCGGGACGCATATTTTATTAAACGCTTGTCTGCATTCGAGTACCGCAGCAGAAGGCGAAACTCAGCACGAGACGTAAACATACGATAAGGCTCAAGCGTGTCTTTGGTGATTAAGTCATCAACAAGAACACCCAGATAAGCCTCATCTCGAGCAAGCGTAAGCTTTTGTTTTCCCTGAATGTCCATACTCGCATTAATTCCAGCAAGAAGACCTTGAGCCGCAGCTTCTTCATACCCGGACGTTCCGTTTATTTGTCCCGCGAAGTACAACCCGTCTATGTTTTTTGATTCCAGGGTTGCGTGAAGTTGTGCCGGGGGGAAAAAATCATACTCAATGGCGTAGCCGGGCCGGAAAAAACGCGCTCTCTCAAACCCCGCAACCGTACGCAGTGATCGAATCTGAACATCTTCAGGAAGACTGGTTGAAAACCCATTTAAATAGATTTGATCTGAGTCTTTCCATTCCGGCTCTAAAAAAAGAAGGTGTGAGTCATGATGAGAAAATCGGTGAACCTTGTCTTCAATCGATGGACAGTATCTTGGTCCGGCACCGCGCACATCTCCGGAAAAAAGAGGAGAGCGCTCAAAGTTATCTTGAATAATTTTATGACAAAGGGAACCCGTTTTTACGTAATGACAAGGAATGTTTGGCGGGATAAAATTTCGTGTTAAATACGAAAACGGCGCAGGGTTTTCATCGCCGTAAGACGGTGTTGTTTTTGACCAGTCAATTGTTTTTGCATCAACCCGGGGTGGTGTGCCGGTTTTTAGTCTTCCCGAGATAAAGCCGCGGGCGATGAGGTTTTCTGTAATTCCGACGGATTCCGGTTCCCCCATCCGCCCTGCATTTATTTTTCTTTCTCCGACGTGGACCAACCCATTTAAAAATGTGCCGAATGTTAAAATAAGTTGACGACAAAACACAGTAGAGCCGTCCCGTAGCACCGCCCCACAAACTCGAGAACCCCGCTCAGCGATATCGACAACCTCTCCGGAAAAAACAAAAAGGTTTGGCAGCTTCTCCAAGACAAGCCGAACCATGTGTTCATACTTCCTTTTGTCAATTTGCGCGCGGGGCGACCAAACGGACCGCCCTTTAGTGCGGTTTAACATCTTGAATTGAAGCCCGGAAAGATCTGCGATGCGCGGCATGAGACCACCAAGAACATCAATCTCTCGAACAATTTGCCCTTTTGCCAAACCGCCGATCGCAGGGTTGCAGGACATTCGAGCAACAGCGTTTTTATCTAAGGTGATGAGGGCGGTTTTTAATCCAAGGACAGCTGAAATATGAGCGGCTTCGACGCCGGCGTGCCCACCGCCCGCTATAATAATATCGTAGTGATTGGTGGGGTGTTTCACGTGAAACTATTTACCAACGCAAAACGCCCCAAAAACATTGTCAAGAATATCGTCCGGGGTTGTTTTCCCAAGAACAACATCCAATGCGTTAAGTGCGCTCCGAAGCTCAAAAGACCCAAGCTCTAATTCAGAAACATCGTCTGATAAAAGATGGTGAGCGGCAACGATCGCTTCGTGGCATTTTTTAATGGAATGAAATTGGCGGGCGGTTGTCAGCGCAAGGAGTTTTGTGGAAACTCCCTCGGTGCCAAGTTGAGAGCGGAGAGAGGATTTTAAGTTTTTTATTCCGGCACCGGTTAATGCAGAAATATATTTGACATCGTCGTTCAATACAGTTGGTCGTTTTATGTCCGCTTTATTATAAACAGTGATATACGGACAAGATAAGAATTTTATCAACACCGGGTTCATCTCAGTGTCCGGGTCAATCACGATCAACGCAAGGTCGGCCTTGGATAGTAGTTTTTTTGTTCGGCGTACACCCTCTGCCTCGATACTGTTTTTAGAAGATCGGATACCGGCAGTATCCACCATTCGGAGGGGAACACCATCGAGCACCAGACGAACTTCGATGCTGTCACGGGTCGTTCCCGGGGACGGGGCTGTAATTGCCCTGTTAGATTCACTAAGCGCATTAAGCAGGGTAGATTTCCCGACGTTGGGCTCTCCCGCAATGACAACAAGCGCACCGTCGGTTAATAGTTTACCGATTTTGTAGGAATCACGCAATTTCTTCAACGTAGAAAGAACACCCGGAAACATTTTATTCAGCTTGGTAAAATAATCTTTCGGTAAGTCTTCCTCAGAAACATCCAGCACATATTCCACATGAGATAAGATTTCTATAATGTTGTTTTGGATAAAATTAAATTGCTCTGAAAGTTTCCCGCTCAACACGTTGTGGTTTAGTGCCGCTGCCTCAATTGACTGAGCATGGATAATCCCTGAGACAGATTCCGCCTGGATGAGGTCAATTTTTCCATTTAAAAAAGCACGGAGAGTAAACTCCCCCGGGTCGGCAATGCGCGCCCCAAAAGCACAGCAAATATCAACAATCTTTTGAACGAGTAATGGGTTTCCGTGACAGGAGATTTCCACGACATCTTCACCTGTATAAGAAGCGGGAGACTTAAAAAAAGTAAGCACACCACGTTCAAAA
The DNA here is from genome assembly GCA_014381855.1 of Fidelibacterota bacterium. GTDB lineage: Bacteria > Fidelibacterota > Marinisomatia > Marinisomatales > JACNKV01 > JACNKV01. Next base: position 19,574 of record JACNKV010000057.1, read on the forward strand.
GATGAGCCCGTTTTATCATGAAGAGACAAATAGACAGCTTGTCTATTCTGAAGCTTCGGGTGTTTTGTTAATAAAGAAGCAATCCTTACAGCCCCAAGCCCGCTGAGACGAACGACAGAAATCCCACCAACACCAAACGGTGTTGCGGGGGCAACAATAGTATCTTCCGGGCTCATTTCTTCCGCTTTGATACGGGGAGCGCAGAGGGGGTGTGGGGCGTCAGATACTTTTGTTGTAGAATAGTGAGGAGGTTAAAAAGAGTGTAATAAAGGTTTAATCCGGACGGGAACCGATAGAAAATGAACAAAAAGAACACATTCATCATATACATCATGTTTTTTTGTTGGCCCGGTTGTGCTGGGGTCATCTTCTGTTGGAGGAGCATGGTAATCGTCATGAGAATCGGGAGAATATTTATCGGAAATCCGGCAACATGTAAAAGGGTGTCGGGTGCAGACAGGTCTTGTATCCACAGTATAAATGGCGCGCCGCGAAGTTCAATTGTTGAACGAAAAACTTGAAACAAAGCAAAAAGAAGCGGCATCTGAATCAACAGAGGAAGACACCCCCCCATTGGGTTGACCCCCTTTTCTTTGTAGAGAGCCATGGTTGCTTTGTTAAGTTGTTGGGGGTTGTTTTTGTGTTTTTCTTTAAGGGCGTTGAGAAGAGGTTGAACGTCCTGCATCTTTCGAGTTGATTGGTAGCTCTTCTTTGTAAGAGGGTACACAATAATTTTAACAAGGACAGAAAACAGAACTAAAACCACGCCATAATTAGGAATGACATTGTGCATTGCGACAAGAAGGGCAAGAACACCCTTTGCTATCACCCGGATAAACGACCAACCAAAATTCATTATTTTTTCGAGCCCCACATCAAGAGCCTTCACACGATCATATTGCAATGGACCCAAATAAAGCGAGGTAATAGAGTGGTTAGAAATTTCCCGATGAAGCGCAGCGTTAAACCGAGGAATATTCCCGTCATGAGTGCCGCTTATTGTGGCTGCCGACCCTGGAACGCCTGGAATGAGTGCCGCTGTAAAATACTTAGATCGAATGGCTACCCAATCAGTTTGTCCAATAAATTTTTTATCTAATGATGTATCTTTTTTCAGTTTTGGCGTATAAAGCTCTTCCCCTTGATAAACATATCCCTTAAAATAAAACACATCATCTTTTAAACTCTTCTCTGTTACTGGCATTCCACCTTCCCAAGAGATGGAATAAACGCCCTGTGACAGATGTGGTAAAACAGCGGTTAGGTTCGTCTCGACATCAATTTTATACGTATGTGGATAAAATGTTAATACTTTGGTTATTTCTTTCCCGTAAACCAGTCGGGAGAAGGATATCGATTGCTGAGTGCGGTCGGCGTTTATCGTCGTTTTGTGAGGGAGAGAGGAGCTCCAAGCCCCACCAAAAGAGAGTGTTTCGCCGTCGATCGACCGTGTTTTAATTAGCAGGTTGTTATTGTTGAATTCATTAATAAGCTGGACAGGGAGAGAGTCCGCCATCTTATAGTTCAGCATCTCAAATGACGAAATAGATCCACCATTCATTGTGCTGATCACAGCAGAATAAAGATCAGTTTTTATATAGAAATGCTTTTCTTTGTTATTGGGTGTTGCTGTGAGTGGCGGATCGGTTTGCTGCTGTGAGCGTTCTGGTCGTATTGCATCAGGAGAAGGTGTTATTGGTGTTGGTTCTTTTATGGTTGTTGTCTGCTCCGACTTTTTGGGCGGAGAGACAACATCCATATAAAAAGGTGTTAAAATTAAAATAACAGCAATGAGTAAAAAAGCAAGAAGTGTGTTTCTATCCATAATCAATTAACCGGATCATAACCTCCCGGATGGTAGGGGTGACATTTTGAAATTCGTACTCCAATTAAGAAAAAGGCATGAAGAGTTGATTTTTTCTTAAGAGCCTCTACAGCATAACAGGAACACGAAGGAGAAAACCTGCATGAGGAGCCAAAAAACTGAGATAGTGTTTTTTGATAAAATTTTATAACATAGGTAAATAAAAGGCGAACGCCTTTATCAACCACGCGAAGGATGGTTCTTCCTGCACGAAGAAAATCCAGCATTAGGCAGACAAGACCTTTCGCCCTCTTTTGCGACGGCGAGCAAGAATGTTTCGTCCGCCAACGGACGACATTCTTTGCCGAAAACCATGTTTATTTTTTCTTTTACGATTGCTGGGTTGAAATGTACGCTTCATTTTTCTCTCCTAATTTAGCCGAGAAAATTACAACACTATCTTCATTTAATCAAAAGAATTTCATTGAAAACTTTTCACAATTCAATTATGGGTGGGATGTCGTTGTTTTTTACTAAAATATTATGATTGGAGCAAAATGATGAGGTATCGTTTACACTGACTTTTCAGGGAAATCATTTTCAGCTGACGGTAATTTCCCGATAAATCGGGACAGGCTACAAACTCATTTTTGTACTCCAAAACCTAATTTTTTAAAATAGTGCATGAGTCTGCTCCGAAAAGGGGCTTCCCGCCTGCAACCGACCGAAATGGAGGGCGGGCAGGTAGCCCAAATAGACCTTTGTGGAGTGGACTCAGTGCATCACATACACCAACGGAACACGTGTAAAACCCAGAAATGATTCTACTGTTGAGATGGCGGTGCCGCATTATACTTGCAAGAGCACATAGAAGAAAAAAAATATATAAACCAAAGGTTGTTTTGTATGAAAATAAACCAATAATTTTTAGCACAACAACTATGTGGATAACCTGTGGATAACATTAAATGACACACGACACCTTCTGGACACAGACAAAAGATCTGTTGAGATCAACCCTGCCTGACCATGCATATAATACGTGGTTTGATCCGATAAATTTTATTACAATGAATGAGAACGAAATGGTTTTGGAGGTTCCAAACCAATTTTTTTATGAATGGATTGACAGCCACTATAAAAACACAATTGAATCCGTTGTCTCATCAAATTTTAATAAAACCGTAAGAGTTAAATATACAGTTGCTCCGGATTATCAAACTGAAAAAACACCGGCACATGACTACCACGCAGAACGTGTAGAAAAAACACGAGACCCCAAGACAAAACCCCGATTAAATGAAAAATACACATTTTCAACTTACATCGAAGGCAGTAACAACCAATTTGCCAAAGCTGCCGCTACAAGTGTTGCAGAAGCTCCGGGACAGAAATCGTTTAATCCGTTAGTCATTTATGGTGGAGTCGGACTCGGGAAAACACATTTACTTCATGCCATAGGAAATTTTATTATCGAAAAGATACCGGAAAAAAACATTGTATGTGCCTCTAGTGAAAAATTTACGCACGATTTCATTTCAAGTATTCAGAAAAACAGAACCATCGAATTTTCAAAATTTTATAGAAATGCCGACGTCCTGCTCATTGACGACATACAGTTTTTTCAGGGGAAGGAACAAACCCAAGAACAGTTCTTCCACACCTTCAACGAACTTTATCAAACGGGAAAACAAATCGTAATGACCGCAGACAGATACCCCGGAGAAATGGTGAAACTACAAGACCGACTGCTTTCGAGGTTTAAGTCGGGAGTTTCTGTTGATATTCAACCCCCAGACTTTGAAACGCGTGTTGCCATCCTAATGGAAAAAGCGGAAATAAATAACATAAATATATCGTACGACATTATAGAGTTTATTGCCACCCACATAAAAAACAATGTGCGCGAACTAGAAAGCACCGTGATTCAACTGTTAGCAAGATCCTCTCTATTTAATAAAGAGATAGATATGCCACTTGTGAAACAAGCGGTAAAAGAGAGAATCGGAAACAGGCTTCCGTCTGAAATCTCTATAGAAGACATCGTACGCAGGGTTTCTGAAAAAACACATGTCCCAGAGTTTGAAATTGTTGGCACCGGACGGAAAAAACATGTGGCGGAAGCACGTCAGATCGCCATGTATCTATCCAGAGAAATTATGAACACCTCGTTGAACACCGTGGGGTTATATTTTGGCGGTAAGGATCACACAACCATCCTGCACGCTTGCCGTTCGATAGAAAAAAAGACAAAAAAAGATCCTCGAATAAAACAAATTGTTACCACGGTTCAAAATGAATTTAGAAGTGTCTTTGAATGAAAAG
>JACNKV010000057.1:23796-25854 GCA_014381855.1 Fidelibacterota bacterium
CAGAAGGTCTTTTAGTTCACCCAATCATTAATAAAAAAAAGGAGAAGACATGGCAACCACAGGTAAATCACTGGGATTAGACAAAATAGGCTTAACGGAAGTTGATAGAGTTATCAGAGACCTTCCGGTAGAAAGCTTGATAGAAGATATTCTATTGCACAAAGAAGGTAAAATGGGGATGAATGGCGCCATTATGGTCGACACCGGACGTTATACCGGACGATCTCCGAAAGATAAGTATTTTGTTGATGAAGAAACATCCAACAAAAATTTATGGTGGGGGTCCGTAAATGTTAAGCTTGATGAAGCTATTTTCGACGAACTCTATAAAAAAATTGTGAATTATTATAATCGCGCCGATGATTCAAACACCTATATTTTTGACGGATTTGCGGGAGCGGACCCAAAATATAAGTTAAACGTGAGAATGATTGCAAAAAAAGCATGGCAGGTTCATTTTGCTCATAATATGTTCATCCGCCCCGAAAAAGGGGACCTGGAGGGATTTGAACCCGACTTTACGATTATCAACGCATCAGATGTATTTAATCGAAAATTTGAAGAGTACGGAATGAATTCAAAAACGTTCATCATTTTTCATTTGGGTAAGCGGATAGCCATCATCGGCGGAACAGAATACGGCGGCGAAATGAAAAAAGGAATCTTTTCTGTTTTGAATTACACGTTGCCGCTGAAAGGTGTTTTATCCATGCATTGTTCAGCAAACGTAGATAAAGACGGAGAAAACCCCGCGATATTTTTTGGACTTTCAGGAACAGGAAAAACCACATTAAGCACCGATCCGGAAAGACCATTAATAGGAGACGACGAACACGGCTGGTCTGACGACGGCATTTTTAACTTTGAAGGTGGGTGTTACGCAAAAGTCATCGACTTGAACCCCGAGCATGAACCGGATATTTATAATGCGATACGCCACGGAGCATTATTGGAAAACGTTGTTTTTGATGAGCGGACAAGGGTAGTTGATTTTTCAGATCGCTCTAAAACAGAAAATACTCGAGTATCATATCCGCTGAACTACATCGACAATTCTGTCTTTGGACAAGGAAAACCCTCTATGTCGGGACATCCAAAAACGATTATATTTCTTACCTGTGATGCTTATGGTGTTTTACCTCCTGTGGCAAAATTAACCCCCGAACAGGCGATGTATCACTTTATCAGTGGCTATACCGCAAAAGTGGCAGGAACAGAACGAGGGATTACAGACCCGATTGCGACATTTTCACCCTGTTTTGGCGGACCCTTTTTAACCTTACATCCATTGGTGTACGCTGAATTACTTCGCGAGAAAATGCAAACACACAATGTACCCTGCTATTTGGTAAATACCGGTTGGGTGGGTGCGAGCGCCAACTCAGGCGCTAAACGAATCAGCTTGCCCATAACAAGACAAATTATTCACAAAATACTGGACGGAACGATAGCGTCGGCAGAATTTGTTGAAGATCAATATTTTGGTGTACAGATTCCAACGCAATTGGGAAACATTGGCAGGGATATTCTCATGCCCACGAATGCATGGAAAAACCCGGCCGAGTATCACGAGACAGCAAAGAACCTTGTAAAGAAATTTCAGGAGAACTTTTCTCACTATGAAATTGACGACCCCGACATTGTGAACGCAGGTCCAAAAAAACAGGACGAAAGCGCGGGTGACGAGTAAGCCGGTAGACAAGTAGATGAGCTGGTTTTTTCTCTCCTCTTCTCCAACCCCCCTACTCTTTTGTGATTCAGCGCACAAAAATAATTATTTACTTGAAAATAATGCAGGTTCGTCATACTTTACCGCCCGCTGTAGTGTGGGTGCAGAATGCTTTTTGCCCCACCTGTGCGTCAATAACCAAGAATTTGGTCAACAAAAAAAGATCAGAAAACAATGAGAGAGGCACCACATAGAACATATCGCTAACACGATTTTTCTTAAAACGGCAAGAATAATAACACGAAAAACCTTCGTATTCTTTGGCGTACTCGATCCTCTTCAGGTGAGCGTGTCATCCGACAACTCATCATCCACCCATCAAACAACAA
>JACNKV010000093.1 GCA_014381855.1 Fidelibacterota bacterium
AACGAATGCCCGTAGAAAAATAGCGTGTATTTGTGTTGATTAAGTCTTAGTGTCAATATTTTAACCGTAGCTTCTGGCTATGCTGAAAATATTCGCCTTGTTATCTCCAAAAATTCCTGCGACTTTTTACACATTACATACTTGACATGACATTAGGATAATCTATCCTTTCCTTTTTTTACTGTCCAATACAAAGGTCACCGGACCATCATTGACAAGACGAACATTCATCGCCGCTCCAAATTCTCCGGTTCTAACGTGGATATTATTTTCTCGTAATTTATTAATAAAATCAAGATAGAGGGCGTTGCCCTTCTGAGGAGATGCGGCTCGAATAAAGCTCGGGCGCCTGCCCTTGAGCCAATCTCCGCAAAGTGTAAATTGACTTATAACGAGAATTTCTCCCGAAACATCTTTTATCGACAAATTCATTTTGCCCTTATCATCGTTAAATATTCGAAATCCTGAAATTTTTTCAACTAAAAAACTGCTGTCTTTTACGTCGTCAACGTCAAGCACACCCAATAGAATAACGAGACCGTGCCCGATTTCACTTATTTGCTCACCGTCGACATGGACACTCCCTTCTGTTACTCGTTGTAAAACTGCAATCATAACGTTAGGGGGCAGGCATGCTGTCTATTGTCCGCTTCCGTCAACCCAAACATTTTTCTTTCCAAAAATATTTCGAATCTCAGTGAAAAATTCTTTATCTGAAGTGACACGCACATTATGTGCCAATACACGCTGACCTTTTCCTCCGTTTGGGATATGGAACACAATGCCACACTCGCCTTTGTGTTTTTCGGCAATTGAAAAAAGTTGGTTGATTTCTTTATCCGTGGTCTGAGTATTGTGTAGTCGAATATTAATTCTCTTTGAAAAATAAGTTCTGGCATTTTTTAACAACACAACTTCTTCTGCAATGAGTTTCAAATCGCTAAAGTCCGTGCTGTCGGTTGGCTTTCCCGTAACAAAGATAATTTGGTCTTTCTCAATCAAGGATTTATACTTTGCAAACGTATCGCTGAACGCCAGTATTTCAACCTGTCCGCCAAGGCAATCCAACTTAAAAAAGGCCATTTGTTTTTTCTTGCGGTCAAAGTGATGCCGGAGTTCACTGATCATCCCCCCAATCCTGACATTTTCTTCTTTGCTTACTTTTAATTTTTCCGAAAAATCATAATTACTGAATTCTTCAAGGTCGTCAGCATATTTCAACAAAGGATGTCCCGACACGTAAAGACCCAGAACTTCTTTTTCTTTATCTAGTGATTCTTGTTCATCCCATGGGTTTACATTTGGCAGGGTTGGTGTTTTTATGAGTTCATGATCGTGAGTGCTTTGTCCAAAAATATCCACTTGGTTTGTGTTTGATCCGTTTTGGATTTGTTGCCCATATTTTATTGCATCATCAATGGATGCAAATTTTTCTGCTCGTGTTCCTTCCAGTGAGTCCATTGCTCCCGCTTTCACAAAACTTTCAAGAACTTTCTTATTGACGGTACGTTGATCTACTCTCGAACACACTTCAAATATGGTTTTGAATTTCCCGTCTTTTTCTCTGTTTTCTATGATTTTTTCAAGTGCTTTTGTTCCGACATTTTTAATGGCATTTAAACCGTAAGAAATTACATGTTCAGTAATCGGATGAAATTGTACATTCGACACATTTATATCCGGAGGGTTCACTTCAATCTTCATTTTTCGACATTCGTTAATCATAATCACAACGCGGTCGATGTTTGTCATTTCGCTTGTGAGATTTGCGGACATAAATTCAGCTGGATAATGTGTTTTTAGCCAAGCAGTTTGATAGGCAACATATGCATAAGCGGTGGAGTGGCTTTTGTTAAATCCATATTGTGCAAATTTATCGATTAAAGCAAAAATGTCTTTTGCCTTTTTTTCTTTGATGCCGTTTTTTACTGCACCTTTTATAAATTTCACTGATATCTCATCCATGAGTTTTTTTATTTTTTTACCCATCGCTCGCCGCATGAGGTCAGCTTCTGCAAGAGAAAATCCGGCTATCTTATTCGCAATTTGCATAACTTGTTCTTGATAAACTATAATGCCGTACGTTTCTTGTAAAATTGATTTTAAATCCTTGTGAATATATTCAATCGCTTTTTTTCCGTTTTTCCTTGCAATAAATTTGTCAATGTTCTGCATAGGGCCCGGACGGTAAAGAGCGTTCATTGCAATCAGATCTTCGATTGCGGTCGGGTTTAATTTTTTTAAAAACTCACGCATACCTGACGATTCAAACTGGAAAACACCAATCGTCTGTCCTTTTGCAAACAATTTATAGACAACAGAATCATCCATGGGTAATTCATCAATATTCACGTCTATTCCGCGTTCACGGAGAAGTCTAACAGCTTTGTCAATGACAGTAAGGTTCCGTAGCCCTAAAAAGTCCATCTTAAGAAGTCCTAGCTCTTCTAACCCTTTCATATCGTATTGGCTGGTTCCATCTCCCTGCTGAGATCGATAGAGTGGCACATAATTCGTCAAGTGCCCGGGCGCAATCACGACGCCGGCTGCATGAATGGAGGAATGTCGATTCATGCCCTCAAGGACTAAAGCATGCTCAATGAGTTCTTTATAGTCGCCATCCGCCATCTTTTTCAAGTCGGGATTTCGTTTCAGGGCATCTTTTAATGTGATGTTTAATTCAGTTGGGATGGCTTTTGCAATTTTATCCACATCGCCGAAAGAATAACCCATAACACGTCCAACATCCCGAACAACTTGCTTGGCTTTCATTTTTCCAAACGTAATAATTTGTGTGACGGATCCTTCACCATATTGTTCTTTAATATAGTCAATAACTTCGCCTCTTCGCTCTATACAAAAATCGATGTCAATATCCGGCATACTAATTCGTTCGGGATTTAAAAACCGCTCAAACAAAAGATTGTATTTTAACGGATTAATGTTTGTGATTCGAAGGGCGTAAGACACGATACTCCCTGCGGCAGACCCCCTGCCCGGGCCAACGGGAATATGCTTGTCTTTTGCGTACCGGATAAAATCTTCAGTAATAAGAAAATATCCGGCGAATCCCATCTTCCGTATTACATCAAGTTCATGATCCAGCCTGTCATTAATTTCAGGTGTTATTGTTTCATATCTGGTCCGGAGCCCTTTTTCACACAAATCACGTAAATATGCATCTGGGTCTTTGGTGTGAGATTCCACCGGTATATTATATTTCGGTAGATGGTATTCTCCCATAGAAATCTCAAAATCGATACTATCGGCTATGCGACGAGTGTTTTCAATGGCTTCCGGTGCATCTTTAAACAGCGTCTGCATTTCTTCCTGGGTTTTTAAATAAAACTCTGATGTAGAATATCTTAGGCGATTTGGATCATCCCGGTCTTTTCCGGTTCCAAGACAAATAAGAATATCATGAGCCTCTGAATGCTCTTTTTTTGCGTAATGAGCATCATTGCTGGCGACAAGTGGGAGCCCGGTTTCTTTTGCTAAGGTTATTATCCGTTCAATGTTTGTTTTTTCTTCCGGAATTCCATGGTCCTGTATTTCAAGATAGTACCGATCAGGGAATATTTCCGCATACTCACGTGCAACGGCTTTCGCGCCCTCAAAATCGTTTTGAAGGAGCTTTTGCGGAACCTCACCCTTGAGACAGGCTGACATACAAATTAAACCTTCAGAATGATTTCGGAGCAGGTCTTTATCCACTCTGGGGCGATAATAAAATCCTTCTAAATATCCATAAGTAACCAATTTCATCAAATTACTATACCCCGTTTCGTTTTGGACCAACAAAACAAGATGGTTATTTCCCCACCCGCCTTGAGCTCTGGGTTTTTTATCAAAGCGACTATTGATGGCAACATAGACCTCGCACCCTATAATGGGTTTGATACCGGCTTTTTTTGCCGCTTTGTAAAATGGAAGAACGCTGAACATGTTTCCGTGCTCTGTCAGCGCAACGGCATCCATGCCTAAATCGACAACGGTCTGCACCAAAACATTGACGGTCTGAGCGCCGTCTAACAGACTGTAATCTGAATGATTATGTAGATGAATAAATTTTGCAGGTTTTTCTAGCATGGGTTAAATGAATGTATTTCGCATGAAAATGATGAATAATATTACACAAGAGTCACCAGATTGGTAACAACGAAATTGGGTTTTATGGTGGTTTTTAAAACTATTTTCGACGTTAAAAACTATTTATAATTCTTAACCAAGATAGATTGCTAATACACCGGTAATGGTGCTGAACTTTAATAGTTTCGCCGCAATACCCACATATCGGTCAGAAGAAGAATATTTAATAAATAATATTGTAATTATAACCAAAGGCAGTTCTACGCCGGCAATCACCGTGATTAGATATAAACGACCATATATACCGAACCACCACGGACTTAGAACACCAATCGCAGTAAGAAAGGAAAGTCCAATCACCAATTTCTCTGCATTTTCTAAACCAAAAATGACGGGATATGTTTTTAATCCGCTACGCGTATCTCCCTCAATATCCTCAATATCTTTTACTAGTTCTCTTAGAAGCGTCAACCCAAACGCCAACATGGCAGGAATAATCATTGGTTGCATATTTCCAAATGCCGCGCCGGCAAAAAGAAAGGTTAATCCTAAAATACACGCAATTACCACATTTCCGACCAGTGGAAGCTTCTTCAATTTAATGTTATAGACAATCATAAGCGGCAACGTAACCACCATCGCAAGGACTGTTGCTTGCATTGGGAGAAAGAGGGCTGTAACAGACCCGAAAACACTCAATATAACCGATAGAATCAATGCGGTTTTTCGTTGGACAATACCTGTGCTTAGCGGACGATTTGGGTGGTTGATTCGGTCAGCGTCAACATCAAGATAGTCATTTAATGCATTTGCCGCTGCGTTATACAGCATCACTGTCATAACCGCAAATAGCAGTTCTGCTCTTTGGTGCAGTTCGTTCAAAATCGCACCGCTAACCCAAACTGCAAACAGTCCGGTGAGTAAATTTATCGGACGTAAAAGACGGATATGTGCAAAAAACTTTTTCACGGGACTCTCACCTTTAACACACGCGGGTCACCGTTGTAGTCTTTGATAAGTGTTGTGTCTGTATATCCTTTTTCCTTAAAGATTTTCATAACCGATTTTGGATGATCCTTCAAACCTACTTCCATGAGAACACATCCTCCTGATTTACATAAACGCGAACCAATTTTTGCCAGGCGATGGTAAAACGTAAGCCCGTCCGCATAATCCGTCAATGCAATTTCCGGCTCAAAGTTACGAACATCTTCCATGACATTTTTTATTTCATCCACAGGAATGTACGGTGGATTCGACACAATCATATCAACTTTTTCCATTTGAACATCTTTCAAAATATCTATGTGAATAAATTGAACATTAGAGATTTCAAGTTTGTCTGCATTTTTTTTTGCCAGACAAACAGCATCTTTAGAAATATCTATCCCGGTGACGGTTGACGTTGGCTTCTCTTTTGCAATCGCTAGGGCAACACATCCTGATCCTGTGCCAATATCCAAAATCTCTAGATCTTCGGTTGACGTAAGAACATCAAGAGCAACATCAACTAACTTCTCTGTTTCCGGGCGGGGGATAAGTACCGATGAGTTAACCATAAGAGGAAGTCCGTAAAATTCCGCCGTACCCGTAATATATTGAAGAGGCTCCCTTTTTACGCGTCGCTGAACCCAACCGCGCAGGATTATTAGTTTTTGTTTTTCGATCGGTTCTTCAAACCGCATATATAAATCAATCCGACTGCACTCCAATAATTCTCGAAGCAACCACTCAATTTCTTTTCTCGGTTTCTCAAACCCGCGGGATGAAAAGTAATTCTCTGCCCAGTGGACTAGATCAATGACCCGCCAGATTTTCCGGGTCGATGGGGACACTGACCGCATTTATTGTGCTTTCAGTTTCTCCTGTTGGTCCGCCAATTGCAACTGTTCGGTGAGATCTATTAAATCACCATCCAGTATCGCTTCTAATTGGTGTGTTGTATAATTAATTCTGTGGTCTGTTATTCTTCCTTGTGAAAAATTATATGTCCGAATTTTTGCGGAGCGATCTCCGGTAGACACAAGAGATCTTCTCTCTTGCGCCCTTTCTTTTGCAATGCGCTCCTGCTCCAAAGAAAGCAATCGCGAGCGTAATACTTTCATGGCGGCTGCTCGATTCTTATGCTGCGAGGATTCATCCTGGCAGGTAACAACCAATCCGGTGGGAAGATGAGTAATCCGTATGGCAGACTCTGTTTTATTTACATGTTGCCCTCCGGCGCCGCTTGCTCGATATGTGTCAATTTTGAGTTCTGTTTCTTTGACGTCCACATCGGCTGCTTTTGCTTCGGGCAATACGGCTACGGTTGCCGCAGATGTATGAAGCCGTCCGCTGGTTTCCGTTTTAGGCACTCGCTGAACGCGATGGACACCACTCTCGTATTTTAAATGCCCGTAAACCCCTTCTCCTTTAACAGAAAAAACAACTTCTTTAAATCCGCCAAGACCGGTTTCATTCAGGTTCATCACCGAACATATCCATCCGGCTCTTTCGGCATAACGAGTGTACATTCTATATAAATCGGAAGCAAATAATGCGGCTTCTTCTCCGCCGGTTCCGGCACGTATTTCAACAATGGTGTTTTTATCATCTGTCGGGTCATGAGGAAGCATTAACCTTTTTAACTGATCTTCTAACTCGGTTTTTTCTGATTCCAGTTCAGGGAGTTCTTCCTTAACTAAGGACTTGAGTTCTTCATCATTTCCGCTTAGGATGGCTTTGTCTTCTTCAATCTGTTGTAACACGGACAGAAGTTGGTCTCCTTTTTCAACAATGGGTTCCAGGCGACGTCGTTCTTGGGCAATTTCCCGAACACTGTTCTGATCCGCAAGAATCTCTGGGTCTGTCAATTGTAATGTGAGTTCTTCGAACTTTTCAAGAACATGGGTAACCTTATCCTTCATCCAATTGCCTCCGCAGTATATTCTTGTCCGGTTGTCTCTTCGTAACGTTCTCCAAATGCAGACTGTAATGACGTAATTGCCACCTCTACCATGTCATCATCAGGTTGTTTGGTTGTGATGTTTTGCAACCAAAGTCCTGGTTTCCGAAGTATCCGAAACAAAATACTCTCGTTTTTAGACGTGAGCTTAATAACTTCATATCCAACGCCCGCTACCAAAGGGATAAACGGCAAGTGCATACCAAGTCGAACGGCTAAACTTATGTTTCCGACAGCGGCAATAACTAGTGTGTCAAGGATGGCAAAAACAAGTATCGCTGATACCAAAACAATAAACATGAAGCTCGTGCCGCATCTTGGATGGGGTGTCGGGAAGTTTTGAGCGTTTTTTATATTGATATCTTTTCCTGATTCAAAATTATAAACAACCTTATGCTCTGCTCCGTGATATTGAAAAAGTCGCTTAACGTCTTTTAGCATTGAGATTATAAATAAGTAGAGCAAGAAAAAGGAAATTCTCATCGCTCCGGCAGCTACATTAAAAAGCAGGGCTTGTTTCCCAACACCGAGCACGTGGGTTGTTATCCAGTAGGGGGCAATCATAAATAAAACTAGTGCTAACACAATAGCAAACACCATAGACAGCCAGTCTGCAATTTTACTGGGTTCTTTTTCGGCTTCTTCCGGCATCGCAACGTCGGCCGACCACTGGAGAGTTTTCATGCCCATCTTCATGGCTTCATACAGAGAGGCCATCCCTCTGAAAATCGGTCGTTTCCAAAAGCGTGATTTTTCTGTCACGGATGTAAACTCGTGTCGCTGGAGCTTAATCTGTCCTTTGGGGTCTCGCACGGCGGTTGCATACGCCCCGGGAACACGCATCATAACGCCTTCAATTACAGCTTGCCCGCCAACAAGGATGGACGGTTTCATTAAAGTGATAAGAATGGATTGCTTCATGGATATAAAAATGGCTTCAGCAGACGTGAAAAACTACTGAAGCCATTTAATGTTTTTATTCCGGTTATTGAGCGGCTTTTTTTCCGTATTTCCGTTGGAATTTTTCAATACGACCGGCAGTATCAACCAGTTTTTGCTTCCCGGAAAAGAACGGGTGGCATTGATTACAGATATCTATCCGCTGATCGCCCAAAGTACTATACACCTCAAACGTGTTTCCGCAGGCACAGTGGACATTGCCTAATTTATATTCCGGATGGATTTTTGGTTTCATCCTTTTAACTCCTGTTGTTCAATTTTTATTTTATCAATCTGATAATGAAGATGAAATACAGCATCATCCCTCTTTCAGAGAGCAATAAATTTAATGATTTTCGACAATTATGTTGCTATATAATTTCAAATTCTTTCAAATCCAATTTTTTCTTGTTTTTCCTTTGAAAAAGAATGCTTAGTCTTCACCCACTATTTTTAATGATAATAGGAGAATTTCATGGATAAAAAATCCAGTTTCACAAAAAACGAACTGATGGACGTTGCAGAGGGTAAAACATTTGGAATGGAAAACGGGAAGCTGCCTACACCTCCAATGCTAATGATTGACCGTATACTACACATTACTGAAAAAGGAGGTAAGTATGGAAAAGGACTGATAAAAGCAGAGCTGGATATTGATCCTTCTAATTGGTTTTTCAGCTGTCATTTTAAGGGTGACCCGGTCATGCCAGGATGTTTGGGGTTAGACGGATTTTGGCAATTGGTAGGATTCTTTTTATCGTGGATTGGCGGAAATGGCCGCGGGCGTGCTTTAGGAGTTGGTGATGTCAAATTCAAAGGACAGGTTCGTCCATATCATGACAAAATTACCTATCTCATCGACATAAAAAAAGTGATTCAACGACCCGTATATATGGCGTGGGGTGATGCACAATTAAAAGTCAAAGATAAAATAATTTATTTTGCGAAAAACCTACAGGTTGGGCTGTTTGACAACCTCACATATGATTTTGGAGGAGATCCATCTTTAGACACCTTTTGATCTGAGCTTCACCGGATACAGAAAGAAACAAAAAAGGGTTCAGCTGAGCCCTTTTTTTATTTATGTGAATATTACCTTTATTCGTCCTCGTCCTCTTCATCGTCGTCTTCATCTTCCCATTCGTCCTCATCTTCATAAAATTCTGGTGGGTAGGCATACATCGGTTGGGAATAATCTTCGTAATCCTCTTCCACGTCTTCTTCTTTGGAAGCCGCAGGTTCTTGTTTGATCACAATAATTTTTGGGTCTTTTCCCTCTTTGTCAACTTGATTCACGGCGGTCTGAACCCATTCTTTTTCTTTTGGAGAAAGTCCCGGAGTAGTTGCGGAGGGGTCTTTTTTGTTAAATAATAAACCGGCCAACACAACAAACAATAAGACCATCAGCCCAAACAAAGCGCCTTCTTCTTGGATGACGTACCCGCCAAACATATTTTGCTCAAGCCCAAAGTGTAAAAAAACCGCAATGGACATTAAAATTCCAAACAAGACGATGAGCCTACCTGCCTTCTCCGGCAATGTGCTTTCCATGATAAAACAATAAAGCACCCATCCCAATATCCCCGTAATTGCAAAAATGATGGCAAGCATGAAATTCTCTGCAAAAAGAGAAAGGAAAAATCCGGCAATTGCGGCGACGGGTATGAGATACCCAACCCCTGTTTTTATGTCATTCCCCATGGAATTACTCCTGTGATTTAATAATTCTTATCAAATAGATGATGTAAAATTGCCGTAATTATTGACGAAAATCAAGTGAATTCATTTCTTTTCCTTATCGGGTAATTTCCAGTAAACTTGGGTACGATTAAACATAAAAGAAAGATACAATGAACCCTATTCTTAAACCACGAATCGGTGTTGTTGGCGTTGGTCACTTAGGTCAGCACCATGTTAAGCACTATCAAAAACTTTCTTCCGCAGCGCTGGTGGGGGTCTTTGACACAGATATGAATCGTGCCAACGAAATTGCCTCCGCTTATAATACCACTGCATTTCCCTCCGTCAATGAGCTTTTGAATTCCTGCGATGCTGTGTCTATCGTAACTCCGACGGTTCAACATGCTTCCGTTGCAGAGAAATGTATCCGTGCAAGGAAACACGTCTTTATCGAAAAACCAATTACAACAACCGTTGATGAAGCCGATGCCCTAATTCACCAAGCTGGTAAAAATGGGGTCATTATTCAAGTAGGGCATATCGAAAGATTGAATCCTGCACTCCGTGCGTTAGGTGATTACGCGTTAAATCCAAAGTACATCGAAGTTCAGCGGTTGGCACCGTACACCGCACGCGGTACCGATGTCCCGGTTGTACTGGACTTAATGATCCACGATATCGATATTATTTTGGCTTTGGTGAGCTCCCCCGTGAAAAGCATTCACGCCAGCGGTGTATCGCTCATGACTGATTCTGTAGACATTGCCAATGCCCGGATTCGTTTCGAAAACGGAACGGTTGCCAGTATGACATCCAGCCGGGTTGCCAAAGATAAGGTCCGCAAAACGAAGATTTTTCAAAAGGACATGTATGTGACCATCGATTTTCTTTTAGGACTCACAGAAGTATACCGAGTTATGTCGGATAAAAACCCAAAAGCTATTCTTACGGCCCCACTTAGTGAAGAAAACAATCCCCGTGAGATTGCCTATAAAAAACCGCCTGTGATTTCGGCTGATGCCATGCAGCTCGAACTTGCAAACTTTATTGCATCTATTCAGGGGGAAGAAACACCCATCGTTGACGGAATCGCCGGCCGGGAAGCCCTGGATATTGCTATTCAAATTCATGATATGATCCTGGAGGATATCCATTGATGTTAAACAATCTTAGACAGGCTTTTTTTAAATACAGAAGCTATACCCCCATTCCGCTGGCCGTCGGGATTCTTGTGTATTCCAAACCTGATTTTTCTATAATGTGGATTGGGTTCTTAGTTCTGCTTTTTGGGGAGTTCATTCGCTTTTCATCCGTACGCTATGCCGGAGGAGCCACACGCACTACAAAGGTTGGTGCGCCATCATTGTGTACTACCGGTCCCTACGCTCACGTCAGAAATCCGCTTTATGTCGGAAATATGTTAATGTACACCGGCATCGTTTTCATTGCCGGGTCTCAAAATATTTGGACAATGTTAGGCTTCACATGGGCGTTTTTTATCCTGCAATACTCACTTATTGTTTCCTTAGAAGAAGAAACTTTAGAAGGTCTGTTTGGTGTAGACTATCTCACATACAGGCAAAACGTCCCCTCACTGATTCCAAGACTTCGTCGCTGGGAAAATACCGACACTCGCACACCACTCTCTTTTTACAAAACACTTAAAACAGAAAAGCGCACGCTTCAAAATGTATTGTTGATATTGATTCTAATATTTTTGCGTAATTACATTTAATTTTATGAACAGAACACGGATAAAACCAAAGTTAAAATAAGGATATGAATCCAATCTTCGTCATCAGTGTTCCATTATGAATATCAATTTAAAAACAAATCTTGTACCGATAAGTAATGCACAATAAAATGGTTTTCTTTCTTGTTGCCGGTGAAGAATCCGGTGACTTGCATGGCGCAAAACTGATTGAAGCCCTGCGTGATGAATTTCCACATTCTGAATTTATTGGTCACGGTGGTGAAAAAATGCGTCGCCAGGGCATGGTCATTCTTGAGCATATTTCAACGTTATCCATGATGGGGTTTACTGAGGTTCTTCGTCATTTGCCATATATGATGCGTGTTATGAACAACACTCTAAACAAAATAAAAGTGGTTAATCCCAATCGAATTATTTTAATTGACTATCCCGGGTTTAATTTACGCCTAGCTAAAAAAGTAGCAAAATTAAATATTCCTATCACCTATTTTATTTTACCCCAAGTTTGGGCTTGGAAAGAAAAACGGATCAATATTATAAAGGACCATACAGACCAACGCCTTAGTATTTTCCCATTTGAGAAACCTTGGTTTTCTGAGCGTGACATCGATGTGGATTTTATCGGACATCCTTTTTCTATGCTAAAACCGGCAAACATTACTAAAGATGAGTTTTTTGCAAAACACAATCTCAATCCAAACAATCCTTTGCTCGTTTTGCTTCCGGGTAGCCGACAGCAGGAGATAGGACGTCACTGGAAGGTGTTCTTAAAAACCGCTCAGCGGTTAAAAAACTCATATCCTTTTTTGCAGATTATTGTCGGTAAAGCCGAAGGAATTACGTTAAATCCGCTCCCAGAATATATTCGAACAGAAACAAATTCCCGCTTGGCGTTGCAATTCGGAACGGCGGCGTTAGCATCCTCCGGGACGGTTACCTTAGAGGCGGCTGTTCTGGATTGCCCGGTTGTCGTAACCTATAAGTTGTCTACGATGACGTGGCAGATTGCCAAACGAATTGTGAGGGTGAAGTATGCATCCATCGTCAACCTAATCGCCGACAAAGAGGTTGTCCCTGAATTCCTCCAAGAGGACATGACTCCCGACAATCTTTTCAACACCCTAACATCGCTCATGTCTGATACTCCAAAAAGGCGAAAAACATTGACAGACTTTTTGGCTATACGCAGTCGTCTTGGTGAAAAAGACGTCTATCAACATGCTGCTAAATTGATTAGAAAGAAATCTCTATCGTGATAAAGAACGTTTTCTATACTATTAAAGTCATTATTGTTACTTGGTTAATCCGTTTTTTCTATAAAACCAACCATTGGAACATCCAAGGACTAGAGCAAATAGACGAATTATTGAAAGAGGGGCGTTCCATCATCGTTGCCAGTTGGCATGGACAGCTATTGCCAACGTTTATGAATCTTGCTAAATACGGATATTACGGCCTCGCCGGAATGCACAAAGATGCCGAATTGATTTCTCAATTTGGAGAACGCATCGGATGGAAACTCCTGCGTGGATCAAGCTCCGATCGTGGAAAAGAAGTCTATTTGGAAATGGTCAAAGTGCTAGAAACTCCCGGGTCTGTGGTTGCGTTGACTCCGGATGGACCGAAAGGCCCTGCCCGCATCCCAAAGCCGGGGGTGATTCGCGCTGCACAAAAAACAGGGGCGGTAATCATCCCGGCAATGGGGCAGTCTACCAAACATTGGGGGTTTACAAACTGGGATACTTTTTACATCGCGAAACCGTTTGGGCGGATCGAAATGATTTACGGTGAACCTCTTTATTTCTCAGAAGATGACGATTTTAAGTCCTGCGCAGAAACATTGCGGGAGACCTTAAATGCTTTGGCAGAAACTGTGGATAATTCAATAAAAACATGATGCGGCTTTTCCTGTTTCCGTTTTCAGTTACCTATGCTTTCTTTGTCGGTTTTAGAAATCTGTTTTATGATATTGGCTTCTTCAAAACAAAAAAACTACCGTGTTGTGTCATCAGCATCGGAAACCTCACAGTAGGTGGCACGGGAAAAACACCCACTGTAATCGCGTTGGTAAACCATCTTTTGAAGTGCGGTATCTCTGTGGCGGTTCTGAGCCGCGGTTACGGTCGCAATTCAACAGGGACAGTTGTCGTTTCTGACGGAAACAATATTTTGCAGAATTGGCAAACCGCCGGAGATGAACCGATTTTAATGGCAAAAAAATTACCCTGCGTTCCGGTGGTTGTTGATGAAAATCGGTTTCGCGGTGGAATGGAAATTGTTAAGAAATTCAATCCGAAGGTAATTATTTTAGATGATGGTTTTCAACATCGCGCGCTTCACCGAGATATAAACATCTTATTGGTAAACAGCCAATTTCACCGCAAGGATAATTACTTACTGCCTGCCGGTAATCTCAGAGAATCATGGGGCCAGATAGCTCGTAGCGACATGATTTTTCTAACTAAAACAAATTTATTTGAACAAAACAGCCGGTTGGCTGCCAAATTAAATTCGTTTAACAAACCGGTTGTTAACACGACGTTGGAATTAGATATAAAACTGAAAACCGGTTTCAATCGGGATTTACCATTAAGTACTCTGAAAAATAAACGTGTTCTGGCGGTATCCGCATTGGGTTCGCCGAAGGGGTTTGAGCAATCGTTGTCAGAAACCGGTGCTGTCATTGCCGATCACCTAGTGTTTCGCGATCATCATAAATTCACCAAAACAGATATTGAAAAAATCCACACCAAAAAGGTGAACACAGATTCTGAGTTGATCATTACGACGGAAAAGGATTTTATTAAACTAAAGCCTCTTGTTCCGGATATCCTTACAATCTATGCTCTGCCTGTTATGGTTGTGATTCCTGAAGAAATTTTGACAACAATCATTTCACAGATACCCAATAACCTTAGCTCCTGATTAAATAAAAATGGGATTAAAAAAACCAATGTCGGCATTCTTAGGTGTGTTGAAAAAAGTCGCAAGCGGATTGTTCATCTTCGCCGGTATTTCCATTTTATTAAGCAGCGCTTACGGACAAAAACACAACGATTGGTTTAATTCAATGTTCGTTGAAAGTAGCGCAGCGGAACAGCGCCTTCCGGAAATTGACGATGTTTATGGCGTCGGGTTTCGGGATATAAATCAAGACGGTTATGCCGATTTATACCTCACGCGGTTTCGTGACATCAATCGTCTATTTATCTACTCAAAAAAATCCGGGCAGTTTTTGGATGAAACCATCCCAACCGGTCTGGGTGGGAACCTCTATCCCCGTGGAATAAAAAATCTTGAACTTGGCGCTTCCGTTGTGGATTTTAATAATGATGGGATTCAGGATGTCATGATCACCGGGTGGGGAATAACGACCCGCTTGTTTAAGCAATCAGAACGGCTTCATTTTCAGGATATTACCGCTCTCTCCGGGATTGAAAAAACCATCAGCGGGAACGCCTCCGCTTGGGGTGATGTCAATCTTGACGGGCGGCTTGATGTGTTTATTACAAATGAGCATGGACATAACTCGCTATATATACAGAACAAAAACGGACGGTTTTCCGAACTTACATCTACGTATAATTTGACGAAAGATGGGGTTAGTCAGGGTGCCGGTTTTGCCGATGTCGATATGGATGGCTACCCCGACCTTTATGTATGTAATTGGCTGGCGCCGGATGAACTTTACCGTAATATTAACGGAATGTCTTTTGAACAGATATTTCTGCCGATCTCACATCTTCAGGATTCGCTGAACAGCAATGGGGTTTGCTTCGGCGATGTGGATAATGACGGAGACGTCGATCTGCTGGTTACGGACAGAAACGGAAAAAACAGTTTATACCGAAATGATTTCGATTCATCCAGTGACAAATTTGCTTTTACCGACATTACCATTTCTTCCGGCATTGTCAACCCACGCCCGGCGTATTCCGGATTGATCGCAGATATTGACAACAACGGTTGGCAGGATGTCGTTTTTACAAACATTGGTGCTAATGCTCTCTGCATAAATACCGGTAATGGAACATTCGAAACCACCTTAATTGACCCGGAAATAAATACGCATTACAGTACCGGGGCTGCCGTTGCTGATTTTAATCAAGACGGAGATTTGGATCTGTTTATTTCCAATAAAGACACTGCCAGTATTCTCTATGAAAACCACGGACAAAAATACTCTTCTATTCGGATTAAGGCAGAGGGCGTGTTTAGTAATCGCGATGGAATCGGAACTAAAGTTTGGCTTTACAAAATTTCCGAGGAAAACGAGCCGGGTTCGCTCATCGGTTATCGTGAAATCTCCGGTGGGTCTGGATATTTATCCATTGGAGAAACCGTTGCCCATTTTGGTGTGCCGGCAGAAGGACGATTTCGTGCCAGAATTTTGTTCCCGTCCGGAGAGGAGGTGGTGCGAACAAATATCCGAGAAGGAGACCGACTTTTTGTCTCCGAACTAGACGGGGTGTACAAAACCGGCATAAGACTCAAACAAATAATTTTCCACCAGTTGATGCGCACCGAATTTTGGAGGGCATTTTTATTATTACTTGCGCTTGTTGGAATGATTGGCGGTTCAACCACATTGTTTTTGAAACGATATCACTGGTCTCATCGGCAAATAGGGATTTTTCTTTCTGTCATCCTGATTATTTTATTTCTCCTTTACGCAGTTTTCAAAGGAAAATCCACTCTTTATGTATTGGGTGCTCAAACTATTACTGTTAGCCTTGGATTGATTATCACCTCAGCCGTCATGGAATACATACTTTCCCTCAAAAAGAAACGGTACGGATATCGTAAAGCTCTGTACCAATTTTCTGAACAATTAATATTCATTCGTGAAAATAAAAAATTATTTGAACAGCTTTCGCAAATGATTTTCCGTACAATGCGTCCTGATTTTTGTTCGGTTTTTTCCATAGATGATAATACCTCCCGTTCCGTGTTCACTGCCGGAAACGCCAATAATCTTCCGAAAACGATAAACCTCAGTATAGAACAGAAAAATCTTCTTCTCTCTACCAAAACCATTACTAAAGACTTTCTTACGTATGATTTTTCTGAACTTTCGGATATCGGTTGTCGTGTTCTTGTCCCAATCCTGAGAAATGATACGGTGTTTGCATTTCTAGCCACAGGGATATTAAAAAACAATCGAGATTACGACACCGAAGATTTGAATACTTTGGTCACCCTTGCTAATCAAGCTGCATTAGCAGTGGAAAATAATAATTTCATCGAAAAAACCCGCGAACTCACACGGCAAATTACCGAAACAGAAACGCAGGAAAAATATATTTCCATGCTGGAAAATCAAAATGCCACTTTGGAGTCGCTGTACTCTGAACTCAAAGAGACTCAGTCCCAACTTGTTCACAGTGAAAAGATGTCCGGGTTGGGGCAGCTTGTTGCCGGTGTGGCGCATGAGTTGAATAATCCCATCGGATTTATTTACGGAAACATGCGTGAGCTGCAGCATTATATCACGAAGCTGAAAGATCCCGGAAAAATCTCCGATGAAAAGGAACTGGCTTTTATCAAAGAGGATGTGGATGCGCTCATCGAGGAAACATTGGATGGTTCTACGCGGGTGAAACAGATTGTTGAAGATCTGCGGAATTTTTCCCGTCTCGACGAAGCAGAACGTAAACTTGCCGACATTCATGACGGATTAAACTCAACGCTATCCATCCTAAAAAAAGAAATCGGGGACTCCATCACCGTCCATAAAAATTACGGGAAGATCCCGAAAATCGAATGTATGCCCGGTCAGTTGAATCAAGTATTTATGAACCTCCTGCAAAATGCCATCCATGCCGTTAAAGGACCGGGAAATATTCGTATTGAAACCAAACTCATTGATGATTCAGTTATGATTACCATCACCGATGACGGAATCGGCATCTCTGAAGAGGACATCGGAAAAATATTTGAACCCTTCTTTACAACGAAAGATGTCGGTAAGGGTACCGGACTTGGTTTGAGCATTAGTTACAAGATTATCGAAAATCATGGTGGCACGTTTTCGGTGACCAGTAAACAAGGTGAGGGAACTACATTTACAATAAAAATTCCAAAAAATAGACTAGCCACGAAGCGCACGAATAAACACTAAGAAAAAACTATTATGAATGAGCCTGATTACAAACCAAAAATTCTAATTATCGATGACGAACAGTCCGTACTTAATTCACTTAACAGAACCTTAAGACACGACTTCGATGTTCTTTTGTCCCTGAGCGGAAATGCCGGGCTTCAAATCCTGCGGGAACAGGAAATATCCGTCATTCTTGCCGACCAGCGGATGCCAAACATGACCGGTGTGGAGTTTTTCCAAAAAGCACAAACCATCCAACCGGATGTGGAACGAATTTTGATCACCGGGAATTCGGATATCGAAGCGGTCATTGATGCAATTAATAAAGGAAATATCGTTTACTACGTTCATAAGCCGTGGGAACCGGATGCGCTACGCATTATTGTGAAACGTGCTGCAGATCATTATCGATTGGTTCAGGAAAATCGTTCGCTGGTGAGCAAGCTTCAGCAAGCCAACAAAACCCTTCAAAACGAAAATACGCTGTATAACCAAGAACTTCAAAAACACTATCAGTTTGATCAGATTATCGGAAAAAGTCCGGCGATGGAAGCGGTGTTTAATCTAATGCGAAAAGTAATTCCGACCGACGCAACCGTACTGCTGCAGGGTGAAACCGGCACCGGAAAGGAGCTGGTTGCCCGCGCCATCCATTTCAACGGACCGCGAAAGAAAAAACCGTTCGTAACACAAAACTGCGCTGCCCTCCCCGACACACTTTTGGAAAGCACATTGTTCGGACATAAAAAGGGCGCTTTCACGGATGCGGTGGCAAACAAAAAAGGACTGTTTGAATTGGCAGATGGCGGTACGATTTTCTTGGACGAAGTTGCCGATATGTCCCCCGCCATGCAGCAGCGTTTATTGAGAGTGCTGCAAGAGGGGGAGATTCAGCCATTGGGGTCGGAAAAAATAAAAACAGTGGATGTTCGCGTTATTTCCGCTACCCACCATACTTTAACCGATGATGTAAAAACAGGGAACTTCAGGGAAGATCTGTTTTACCGGCTCAATGTTTTTCCCGTTACGTTACCGGCATTGCATAACCGCCGGGAGGATATTCCGCGACTGGTTCATCATTTTGTAAAAAAATCTGCCTTACGAATGGGGAAAAATATTTCAACCGTTTCCAATGAGAGCTTGGCACGGGTGGTGAATATGGATTTTCCGGGAAACATCCGTGAGCTTGAAAATATTATCGAGCGCGCAGTTGTGCTTGCTGAGGATAATTCCGTTCTTTCCTTTCGCGATGATGAAACACCAACATCACATATTTTATTACCCACGGATTCAACCGAAACAACCAAACTCAGCGATTTGACAAACAACATCGAAAAGCAGTACATCAAAAAAACCCTGGTAAGTTGTAAGGGGAACATTAGCAAAACAGCAAAGGTTCTCGGACTAAGCCGTGCGGGTTTGTATAAAAAAATGAAACGCCTTGATTTGGTAAGTGGTTGATTGCCTGCCCTGCCACCGGAAGGGTTTGTGGAGAATAATGAGTGGTAAATTGATTATTGTCGTAACGTAGTGCCGCCTGCAGAAGCATCGGTGCAATCAGGAATACCCCGTGTGCTTGTGTTTACATCCCGTGTGCTCGCATCCCGTGTTTTGTACGGGATTTTCAACGGGGTATTTTGCGGGAGAGTGGACACTTTGTCCTGTAAAATAAATGACATTTACAGGACGAAACGTCCTGCTTCAAGGTTACAACAATAGATTAATGTGTCTACTCGGTAGACTATTTTATATGTGTATGTGTAAATTGTGTATACATTATGTTGTTTGTAAAATAATATGGATATTCTTTTATCTCTCTATTAGGCAGCGGGTTGTGGTGCTATTGTGAATTATTTTAACTTTGGCATGTTTATTGCGTCTAACTATGGTGAAGGAATCACAGGGATTATCATGAAAACAAAAACAATCTTACAAACCATCGTTTTTTCAGCGGTTTTTCTTACATTACAAGGATGCTACACGCAACTATCTATGAATACCGTTGTTCGCGTATTGCCCAATAAACCCGATCCGAGACCGGCGAATCCGTATCCTGCGGAATCTGATAGTATCATTTTTGAATATGCCGATCCCGAAATCAACGAATATCACTATCATTTTTATGATCGCGATAATTCATGTTTCGGCGGCTGCCCTGATTATTACGAACCGAATTATTATGTAAACATCCATTCTGGCTATGACTATTATTGGCACAGACCTTATCCGCGGCGATATTGGGGCTGGACTAATCGATATCATTCTTGGAGTTATCCGTATTATTACGCTCATTACTATGACCCATATTACTACGACTACGGCTGGGGTTATTCCGGATATTGGAGTTACCATCCTTACAATTCGTGGCATTACGGCGGTTATTATTATGATGATTCCCCTGACCACGAAAAACGTGACTGGGACCGCCGCGGTGATAATCTGACCGATAGAACAATTCAACGCCCAGCGCAAACAAATTCCCCTTCCGGGAGTTCATTAAACAATATCGTGGCTCCGGTTTCAAGTACACAGGCAACCACAACTACCGGAAATTCACGGACGGTGATCCGATCAAAAAACAAAGATGACAGTAAATCTGACAAGGGGACGAAAAAACGCCGCTCCGTTCGCAGATCGAAAAATACGAAACGTGGATCACACGACAGCGCCAAGCCGAAAGAAGCAAAAAGAACCCGCAGTTCACGCCAGGATGAGCCAAAACCAAACAACAACTCCAGTAAGCGCAACAAGGCCTCTCACAAACGCCGTTCCTCGTTGGCGTATAGCAATTTCGAAAAAGCGGTATCGTTTGCTGCCACCGTATCAAAATCGGTAAAAAGCTCTTCACGAACATCAAAAACCATGAAGACAAAAAAACGCTCATCCTCCGGTAGTAAAAAGAGCTCGCGAAGTCGCCCAGAATCAAAGCGCTCTATCCGCCGTTAATTATCACTTAGAAAGACTGACATGAAAATACACATTTTAATATTAGGCACTATCCTTACTTCATTCTCTTTAGTTTCCGCTCAAAATGCCTATGATGCTATTCATCTCTCAGAAAACGAATTCGGATTCGGCACCAAGGCTCTTGGAATGGGTGGTGCTTTTACAGGGCTTGCCGATGATTATTCTGCCATCTATTGGAATCCTGCCGGACTAGGACAGCTCGCCGATCGCATGCTTTATTCTGAACTCACCCACTCCAACTTCACCAATGATGCACTCTACAATAACGAGCTTACATCCGACTCACGCAACTATACCCATTTTGGTTCGTTTGGGTTTGTCCGCCCTGTAGAGACAACCCGAGGCAGTTTGGTGTTCGCTTTTGGGTACAACCGTATTCAAGGTTTTGACAAGCATCTGATGTTCTCCGGCATGGACAGCCTATCAAACAACATTGGATTTGATATAGCAGTTAATGATAGCATCTCCGAATATTATCCTTTTGACATCAACACATTCCGCTCAGAAGAAATGGTCACCGAAGGCGGTATCCATGAGTGGACAGCCGGTGGCGCTGTGATGCTCTCTCCGAATTTCACCGTTGGATTAAGTGCCGCCCTGCGAAGCGGATCCGAAGATTATCGTCTTCACTACCAGCAAACAGATATTAATAACAACTTTATCGAATATCCCGCCGATTTTCACGCGTATTCTGTGAAAAACCTCCTTCAGTCTGAATATACCTCATTGGTGTTAAAAATTGGCGGGATGTTCACACTCGGTGATAATTTGTCGCTGGGTGGAACGATCACTCTGCCATCTATTACCGCCATTGATGAGATTCACTCCACCGATGATGTGCTGACTTTTGATGACGGATACGAAGACATTGCAGAGTCCACCGGACAGTTTGAATATCGTATAAAGAACCCCTTTATTTTTGACGGCGGACTTGCCCTCCATACTCCGTGGCTGACTGTCTCCGGTTCGGCGCGGTACCGTGATTGGTCCCAAGTTCAATTCAACGTTGATAGAAACGATTATGATGATGCCGATTATCGTGAGTTCTTAGATGAAAACGAAACCATCCGTCAAAACTATCAACCCACGGTTGAATATCGACTGGGCGGAGAACTGAGTGTTATCCCGAAAGTAACACTGCGCGGCGGATATGTGCTGATTCCGTCTCCATTGAAACAAACTATTGATGACAGAAACAAAGAATATTTTACCGGTGGAATTAGTCTGTTGCTTGATCGCTATGTTAGTCTGGATGCCACGATGATTACCGGAAAATGGCGGGAAAGTTCATCAGATTCCTACACACCTGAAGGGACGCAGGAAGATATATCAATTACTAAATTTACGGTTGGGTTCTCGTATCGGTTTTGAAAAACCTTCAGTATGTTTATTCCCATTACTCATCTATCCAGAAACCGCCAGTTGCCTTAATTCTTAAATCTGCGAGATACCCCAGGCAAACATGACACCGACAAACGTAAGCATAAGCGGCCAGCTGGTATTTACAAACTGGCGTGCGCTCGGGTCTTCGAAGACGTGGACTTGAAACTCATGTGCTGTCGCAGCGCCGTGTTCATCGATGGCCATGATGATAATATCATTCGGACCGCGCTGGTTGTTCCGTGGTTTCCATTTTAATTTACCGGTTCGCTTGTTGAAGTTTGCATATTTCGGCAGTCGAATCGGACGATACGTCACCTTGTCGCTATTCAAATCTTCCGCCACCATCTGGTAGCGATAATCATGCCCGGTCAGCGCAACCGGTTTTGGTTTCGAAATAATTGTCGGATTAATATTAACAAACACTTTTCCGGTTTGAACATCCTCTGAATATCCGTCTGACACTTTCACTTCAAATACATGATAATCAATCTGATCAGATTCCGGCGTCCATAAGATTTTTCCCTCCCGGCTAATTTGCATATTTCTTGGGGATTTAATGAGTGAATACGCTAATTCTGCGTTCTGATTATTGTCTTCAACTTGAAGTGTATATTTAAACACATCTCCGACCAGCGCCATCGCGGGCGGGTTGGAAATAATTGTCGGGGTCTGGTTGACATACAACTCATAGGTTTGCTCGTCTTTGCTGTATCCGTCTGATGCTAACACGGTTATTGTATGAATATCTACCTGATTGGGTGTGGGTGTCCATGAAATCGTTCCTGTCAGCTCATTCACTATCATGCCGTCCGGAAAGTCCAAAAGTGTATAGCGAGTGAGTGGCTGACGTTCAACGATGACTTTAGG
Source organism: Fidelibacterota bacterium (assembly GCA_014381855.1). GTDB lineage: Bacteria > Fidelibacterota > Marinisomatia > Marinisomatales > JACNKV01 > JACNKV01. The sequence continues at coordinate 22,687 of JACNKV010000093.1, forward strand.
CGGCTTTCCTTTGCTTCCTTTAAACAGCTCCCAGAGGACATCTTTCACTCTCACCGTGCGGTCGTCGATCATTTGTAAAATTACTACCAGCCTATCTTCCTCGTAAAAAAGAGAATGTACATATTTTTTTAAATTTAGACGGGAAACGCTTGCGGTATCCGGTGTGTCTATCCCTGATAAATAAACGGTTTTGGCGTGTTCCCAGTCTCCGATATACCGATCAATATTTTCCCTATATATATCATCTGTAATGTTGACTTTGTACACTTTTATAGACTCCACATCTTCTACTGTTACCACGCGGTTCATCGGAAGAAGCGATCCATTGTTGCGGTCGGAAGTCAAAAGTGAATATGTGTATTTATCTCCGGTGGTGGCGGTTAGTGTCGGCAATGAAACAATTTGTATCGGTGCATTTACGAAGAAATCAGCTTCGATAATTCGGGTGGTTTTTCCGTCGCTGACTTCAATCATTAAATGCGAAAAGTCTGCTTCTCTCCATGAGGGTTCCCACAACAATCTCCCGGAATACGGATCCATCCGCATTCCCGGTGGAAGCTCTATAGATGAATATGTTATTTCATCCAAAATGTTTGGGTCAAAAATGTCGATTTGAAAATCCCATGTTTCCCCGGCACGAACCAAGACCATCGGCGGTGGCGCTGTTACTACAATGGGCGGATGGTTCACAAACAGCTCCACGCTTTGTGTGTCTGCTGCGACGCCGTGCCGGACAATAATGGCGGTTTTCTGTGTGTCTATCTGCGTTTCTGTTGGTGTCCACGCGACAAGTCCGTCGGTGTTGATGGTCATTCCCTCTGGTGCGTCTATCAATTCAAATTCCAGCGGGTAATTCAAGTTTTGATACCACACGTCCATTTGATATTCATACGGTTCGCCAACCCATGGCTCTCCGAACGGCTCGGATAAAATCACCACGCCAGCCCGGGCAAATAATTTAAATTCCTGTGCCGCGCGGTCAAATCCATCAGTTGCCACCAGTCGCACAGGATATATATCCACATGAGCACTGTCGGTTTGCCATGTAAGTGTGTTACTGTCCATTACCATTTCATCGGGAGCAACTTCTATGTCTATCTGAATATTTGCGTCAACGTTTCGGTCTTGAATAAGAGGCTCATACGAAAACAATGTGTTCGCAACAAATTCCGTTCCAGTGGGTTCAGAGATAAACACTGGCGGGTCATTGACATAAATCCACAGTCGTTCATCGTAACCCTCTAATTGCGGAATAACTTGGTACGCAAGAGAATCTTCTTCGTTTTGAACAATGGTTTCCCCGATTTTCATTTCGATATGATACGCCAACTGGAATGCACCCAGGTCTTTTTCATTCGGGACCCATTGAATCGATTTGGTTTCATAGTGAAAAAACATGCCTTTCGGCGGTGGCTGCAGCCACCGGAAACTGTAAAATATTTCGGCTTCATCTTCGGGGATGGTGTACGCAAAGGATTTATTCACCGGTAAAACATGTCGTGGAAGCACATTTTCAGGGAGGGGCTGCCCTGTTGTTTTTTCTGGTTTCGACACTTGCGGGAGCGTGAATTGATCCATGGGGATTTCCGGAAACGTTTCTAATAGCTTTTCCTGTTCAATAACATTACTAATTATGACGTCAGGTTTTTCAGGCGGAGATGTCGGTTTTTTCCCAAGGTCAGTAAGGAAGACCGTGTTGGTGGAGCCGTTCCATCCCGCGGCAAGAATATATCCGGTATAAGTGCCAAGGCGGACCATCGGCAAAATTGAAAATATCTGCATGGTTTCATTACCGCCGTCCAGCGAAAAATATTCTGCCGATGGCTCAATGCCGTTTTTCGTTCCGGAGAATAACGAGACCATGTTCATTTCCCCGGAAACAAGAATGATATCTGTATAGCCGTCTTGGTCTACATCTGTGATTTTTAAATCAGACACAGGCCCCCCCTCTACGGGAATTTCTTCTATAACAACCTTGTCCGGTGTCATGGTTAAGGCGGCTATGTGCCCGGACTGAAAAGACAAAACCACGTCCGTAAATCCATCAGCATCCCAATCCGTTTTTGTGGTTTTCAGCGGAAGAAATCCATTAATACCGTCGATTTTTAACCGGGTTCCCTTACTTGGGATAAATGTACCTTGAACATTATAAAACGGTTGTGCTTTAAGGACGTTTCCCTCCGGGCTGAAGACGATTAGATCATCAAAACCATCGTGATCATAATCCACAACATCTGCAAAGATAAATCCCGAACCGGAGCGGAGAAAGGTGGGGGTTAGCTGTTCAATGATAGAAAGAGTTCCTTCAGCGTCCATATCAATGATAGCAACACCGCGCAGGGGAATTCCCAGGGAAGCAACAACCTCTTCATCACCATCAGCATCAATATCTAAAAGTTCAAAGTTATGACACCGAAGAAATTTTTTATTTCCGGCAAGGTTCAGCGTAACATCCGGGATTTCTTCAAATCCGTTGTCAAACCATCGATACACAAAAAAATGCGGCTGGAGAATATCTTCTGACCCGGAACCGGACACATTGACACCAACAATTAATTCCGGATATGTATCTCCGTCAATATCGCCAATATCAACACCGATAAAACTCCCCAGCGCTCCATCCGGAACATTTAGGTCCCATAATAACTCCTGCCTTCCAGCATCATCTGTTTCATAATAACGAATAAACGATAAAAAGCGGTTTTCAGAAGGCTGTTCTTCAATTGTAATGTATTCCAAATGTCCATCGCTATCTAAATCATACGTCCCCTCAAGATGAAGAATTTTTGAGTTTCCCGCAAAAACGAGCGAAAAGAATAAACTCATCATGAACAATGTGCGTGTTTTCATGCCTGGCTTTTGTGGGCGCTGGTTGGTTTTAAGGGCGATTTTTTCGAAGATATCCATCATTACAGCCTTTGAATCTACATAAGACTGTCAGAAAACGACACCCAAATTTATTTTGTTTTTT
>JACNKV010000022.1 GCA_014381855.1 Fidelibacterota bacterium
TAGTATATGTCATTCCGAAATGAGGTACGAATGAGGAATCTAAATTGTCTTTGCCCTGGAGTTGAGTTTGGTGCTCCGTATCATTCTCCCTGGGGGTTGAAAATGCAGAACTCCTTTTATTAGAAAGTGAATTATCCATCAAACCATTGTTCAGCCAAATCCAGCCAACCCTTATTCTGCTCTTCTATTAAACGAATTTTCTTTTCTCTCCGCCAGCCTTTAATACGTTTTTCATATTCTAACGCTTCCCATACATCATTGGTTTCATCATAATATACCAAACGGGTAATATTGTAACGCTTAGTGAATCCATCCATTGTTTTTGATTTGTGCTGCCAGACACGACTCTCTAAATCGCTTGTAACTCCCGTATAAATCCGGCGATTTAAACTTGCCATTATATACACGTAATATGTTTTTTCCATGTTCAATTTTACGTTAAACCTTATCAAAAAATAATGTCATTCCGATATCTCGGAGAGATGAGGAATCTACATTAGTCTGGGTTCAAAGTTATGTTTGATGTCCTATAATAATGCACCGGGTTTGACGATATAGATCCCTCTTCCGACGTGTCGGAATTCGGGATGACAGAAAATAGTATATGTCATTCCGAAATGAGGTACGAATGAGGAATCTAAATTGTCTTTGCCACGGGGTTTTGTTTTTTTGGAAAAGTCGTTTAAGAACCGCCTTTAGTAAATTCTGCCTGAGCGATGCTCTCCGCCGTCGCAATAGATAGTGGAACAGTTGATAAAATCCGCTTCCGGGCGCAATAATAATGATACGGTTCCGGCAACATCTTCCGGGGTGGTCGTGCGTTTCATCGGATTTCGATATTCGGTGCGCTCAATCCAATCTTCCCAACGGTCGGATATTTTTGTTAACGCACGGGTGGGGGTCACACCGGCTTGAATTGAATTTGCGGTGATTCCGTACTGCCCCAGTTCCCACCCGATCTGGCGGATGATGGCTTCCATTGCTACCTTCGCCACGCTGACCGGTCCGTATCCTTCCATTGCAACATAATTCCCTTCGCTGGTGAAGCCCATCACCCGGGAGCCTTTACAAAGTAAACCGGCATCGTGAAGTTTTTGCGTCCAGTATAACAGGGATGTTCCCATCACATGGACGGTCATATCCATTTGTTTACGCGAAACATGTTTTTCGCCCAGCAGATTCATCGTAGTCCCGAAGGCGATCGAATGCAGCAACAACTTTAAGATAGAATTTCCAATAATGTCTTTAATTTTTGGGATGTATTCATCCATGGTTTCAATCGATGCGGCGTTCACATTCCAAAAATGTACACGTCCTCCGTTGATCTCAGCTAATTCATCTTTGAATGCCAATGCTTTTCGTTTGACCTCACTACGATCAAAATGAAACCCAAGAATACCGTAACCATCCTCAGCTAACCGTTTTGCGGTAGCTCCGCCATGCCCGGTGGAACATCCTAAAATAAGAACCCATTCTTTCATACTCACTCCAAATTAAGGTCATGAATATAGAAAAACTGTATTCTAAGGGCAAGTAGGAATATTTTAGTCATCTATCTCGGAATTAATCTAATAATATTCTAACATTATTAGAAAACATCTTCTTTTCGATAGAAATAACTTCCTAATTTCCGATGCTGAAGCCGTGGAAAATATTTTTGTTTTGCTTAATGAGCACATAAAAATTTCCGGCAGTTTTTGACAAGAACAATTGTTAAAAGGTGTTATTATGAGTATTAGTTTAATCGGGCGGTCTGTCGGTGAATCAGCGACGTTAAAGCTGAACGAAGTTGCCGCCATTCTCCGCGCCAAAGGAGAACCTCTCATCCATCTTGGCGGCGGTGAGCCCAAAACAAAATCCCCAATCGACGCCATTACTGCCGTCTCCGGATTGCTAAATTCCGGGGAAATTCGCTACACACCGGCTGATGGGATTATTCCACTAAAACAGGCGGTAATCCGCTATACCGAAGAATTTTACAACCGGAAAGTCGAACCGGAAAATGTGATCGCATCCAGCGGAGCAAAACAGGCAATCATGGTTGCCCTCCAGGCAATTCTTGATCCGCAGGATGAAGTGATCTTCCCGGCACCCTATTGGGTGAGTTATCCTGAGATGGTGAAACTCTGTGGAGCGGTTCCCGTTCCTGTGCTGCCCGAAGACGGTTCGTTTTATCCGCGAATGCAGGACATTGAGCAGAATGTCACGTCGTACACCAAGGCGATCATTATTAACAGCCCGAACAATCCGACTGGAGCAATATACCCTAAGGCGTTCATCGCTGACATCGTACAATATTGTGAAAATAAAGGGATATATCTTATCATGGATGATATCTATCATCGGCTGATTTTCGACGGAAGAAAGACTATCTCTTGCTATGATTACGCCACGGATTTTACAGATAACTCCAAATTAATTCTTGTAAACAGCGTATCCAAACAGTATGCAATGACGGGCTTTCGTATCGGATGGGCAGTGGCAAATAAAAAATTAATCGAAGTGATGACCAACATCCAGGGGCATCAAACCTCCGGCCCGCCGGTCCTGATGCAAAAAGCTGCTACCGGTGCCATCAATGGAGTTCAGTCAAGCGTGGAATCGTTGCGGCTGACGCTGGAAAACAATCGGAATGTGATGATGGAACAGCTCAATGCCTTTGATGGAATTAGAGCCGTTAAACCTGACGGCGCGTTTTACACGTTTGTGGATTTCAGTAAATACAATTCAAATTCTGCTGAATTAGCGAATTTTCTTTTAGAAAAAGTACGGGTCGCCACCATGCCGGGCGTTGAGTTCGGCCTGGACGGCTATCTCCGTCTTTCGACTTGTGGAACCATCAAAGATATCATCGAAGGGGTGGAGCGTATTAAATGGGCACTGGATCCAAATTCACCGAACGAATTGTACATCGGTGAACGTAAATTAGTGAGGGACTGGATATGAGTAAATATTTGAAATTTGACACGCCTGCGCAAAAACAGGCGAAGGACTTGAAAAGTGATTTTGGATTAAAAAATCATGGGCTGACTCACTTGGAACGCATCTTTTGGAATTTACCGAAACCGGCATTGTACGAAGAGGCAGTTTTCCGTAATGAAGGAAAAATCACCTTCGGTGGCGCGTTTCTTGTTAATACCGGAAAATGGACTGCCCGTGCCGCCAACGAAAAATATTTCGTCAGGGAGTCTTCTACTGAAGATAAAATCAATTGGGGGGAATATAACCGTCCGATGAGCGTAGAGAAATTTAACAACCTCTACACACGCCTTCAGGCATTTTTGCAGGGAGAAGAACTTTTCGTCCAGGATATGTACGTTGGGGCTGACCCTGAGCACCGGATGGCGATTCGCATCATCACAGATACCGCCTGGCAGAGTATGTTCGCTAGAAATATGTTCATCGCCGACGAGAAACTGGAAAAACATAAATCATTTGTCCCGGAATTTACGATCATTGCGTCGCCGTCGTTTAAGGCTGACCAACGAATCGATGGTACTAACAGTGAAACAGCAATTGCGGTAGATTTCTCCAAACGACTCGCGATCGTTGCAAATACGAGTTATGCCGGGGAAATCAAAAAAACCGCCTTTACCGTTATGAATTATCTCATGCCGCTGAAAGATGTTATGTCGATGCATTGCTCTGCGAATGTCGGTAAAGATGAGGATGTCGCTCTCTTTTTCGGGCTGAGCGGAACCGGAAAAACCACCCTCTCTGCCGACCCGACCCGTTCGCTCATCGGAGACGATGAACACGGTTGGAGCGATGAAGCTGTCTTCAACTACGAAGGTGGATGTTACGCAAAGGCAATTCGTCTCTCTGCCGAAGCTGAACCGGAAATCCATGCTTGTACTCGAAAATTCGGTACGATTTTAGAAAATGTGGTTTTTGATCCGACATCGCGGCACATCGACTTGGATGATGAGCGTTTTACTGAAAATACCCGTTTATCCTATCCGCTGGAATTTATCCCAAATGCCGTTCCTGAGAAAATGGTTCGGTCACAACCGAAGAATATCGTGTTTCTCACCTGCGACGCGCAGGGAGTCATGCCTCCGATTGCCAAATTGAACATGGAGCAAATGATTTATCATTTTATTAGCGGGTATACATCCAAAATCGCCGGAACAGAAATGGGGTTGGGAATTGAACCTGAAATTACATTCAGTCCATGTTTTGGTGCGCCGTTTATGGTACATCATCCGTTTTTCTATGCGGACCTGCTACGGAAGAAAACGGAGAAATCAGGTGCAAATGTCTGGCTGGTTAATACCGGTTGGATTGGTGGAAAGTTTGGCGTTGGGAAGCGGATTAGTATCCGTCATACCCGTAATATGCTGAATGCTGCATTGGACGGAAAGCTGGACAATATCGAGTATCGGCAAGATAAGCTCTTTGGATTTGACATTCCTCTTTCTTGTCCCGGAGTTCCCGAAGACGTTTTCGAACCATCAAATGCGTGGGGAAATAAAGACGAATACTGGCAAAAATACGACGCGTTGGTTTCCCGCTATGTGGAAAACTTCAAGATGTTCTCTAGCGGTATCCCTGATGAAGTGATTTCCTCCGGTCCAAAAAGATTGGCAAAATAACTGTCTATTACTCCGGCGATAGTTAGTCGTGTGAACTTTGTACAGACAAGAATGTCTGTACTACGGATTTTTCAGTACAACAGACATTCCTGTCTGTTGAAAAAGAGTTTAAAAGAGTAGGTCGGAATATTACGGTTAACCATCGCCGGAGTAATATAAATCAGTATAAGAAGGCTTTGCAAAACCATGTGCGTATGAAAAAAGCCCCGATAATTCGGGGCTTTTTTCATACGTCTTTCAGCAAATCTCTGATTATACGTTGTGTTGTTTT
>JACNKV010000041.1 GCA_014381855.1 Fidelibacterota bacterium
TTTTTTATGCAAATTCTGCCCGCTACGCCTCCGCCATGAGCGGCCCGGATTATGCTACATTTAAAAATGGTTGGTGGGAAATGACGAAGACCATCGCAACAATGGAAGATTGGCTAAAAATGCACACCCCAAAATAAGTATTGAAGTTTAAAACATAAAAAAGGCAGGATATTCGTCCTGCCTTTTTTTAAACTAACTGCTTTATACAGTTTTATTTATTTTTCAACGTAGCATGAGCCGCAGCCAAACGTGCAACCGGTACGCGGAAAGGAGAACAACTGACATAATCTAATCCGGTACGATGACAGAAGTCAATACTAGATGGATCGCCACCGTGTTCACCACAAATTCCGACTTTCAGGTTCTCTCTGACACTGCGACCTTTTTTCACGCCCATTTCCACTAACTGTCCGACACCGGTCTGGTCCAGGCTTTGGAAGGGATCATGTGCAAGGATGTTCTGCTCTAGATAATCCGGCAGGAACCCGCCGATATCATCACGGCTGAAACCGTACGTTGTTTGTGTTAAATCGTTTGTGCCGAAACTAAAGAACTCAGCTTTTTGAGCAATCTGATCAGCGGTCAAGGCAGCACGAGGAAGTTCTATCATTGTCCCGACCAAGTAGTCAAAGTTTACCCCTGTTTCTTTCATGACTTTTTCAGCGACTTCACGTACAAGAACTTCTTGGTTTTCGTATTCAGTGTATGTTCCAACCAACGGGATCATCACTTCGGGAAAGACATTAATTCCTTCTTTCGTTAATGCAACGGTTGCTTCAAAAATTGCCCGTGACTGCATTTCAGTAATTTCAGGATAGGCAATTCCAAGGCGACAACCACGGTGACCTAGCATTGGATTGAATTCATGCAGATTTGCGATACGCGTACGAATTGCATCAGAGGAAATATTCAGCTCAGCGGCAAGTTCATTAATAGATGCATCGTTTTGTGGCATAAATTCATGCAAAGGCGGGTCAAGCAGGCGAATCGTAACAGGTAAATCTTTCATGGCTTCCAAAATCCCATGAAAATCCTCCCGCTGATACGGAAGCAATTCCATCACAGCTGAGCGACGGTCTTCTTTATTTCCGGCAAGAATCATTTTTCGTACCGCTAAAATTCGTTTCGGATCAAAGAACATGTGCTCCGTCCGACAAAGACCGATTCCTTGTGCACCAAAACTGCGGGCTAAGGCGGAATCTTCAGGGCGTTCGGCATTTGTGCGAACCTTCATTGTCCGAATTTCATCTGCCCAGGTCATTAGTTCTGCATATTCAGTGTTTGATTCAGGATTTGCATCTAACAGATTCAGTTCACCGTTATATACTTTTCCAGCAGTTCCGTTCAGGGTGAGCAGATCACCTTCTTTAAGTTCAACGCCGTTAACAGAGAGTGTTTTTTTATCACTGTTAATTTGCAATGCACTGCAACCGACGATACAGCATTTTCCCCATCCGCGAGCTACCAGCGCAGCATGGCTTGTCATTCCGCCTTTGGAAGTCAGAATCGCTACTGCGGCGTGCATTCCATGAACATCTTCAGGAGATGTTTCATCGCGGACAAGCACAACGGTTTTTCCTTCTTTTTTCCACGCTTCGGCATCATCGGCAGTAAAGACGATTTGTCCGGTAGCGCCACCCGGACCAGCCGGCAATCCTTTGGCTAACAGCTCGCTATCTGCTTCAGCTTGAGGGTCTACCATCGGATGAAGAAGCTCGTCAATCTGATCAGGCGAGACCCGTAAAATTGCTTCTTCTTTACCGATGAGGTTTTCATGGAGCATGTCCACCGCTATTTTGATTGCTGCCGGGCCGTTCCGCTTTCCATTTCTGGTCTGTAGCATCCACAGGCGGCCTTCTTCGATGGTAAATTCAATATCCTGCATATCGGTATAATGTTTTTCGAGCTTTAAGCGAATAGCATCTAATTGTTCGTAAACCTCAGGCAAAAACGACTCAAGGGACAACACATCTTGATTATCATCAGTTTTTGTGGATTCATTCAGCGGATTAGGTGTGCGCAGACCGGCAACCACATCTTCGCCCTGTGCGTTTTGAAGCCATTCACCGTAAAATACGTTTTCTCCGGTGGCTGGGTTTCGAGTAAAAGCAACACCGGTAGCAGAACCTTTTCCTGTGTTTCCAAAGACCATTGCTTGAACATTGACCGCGGTCCCCCATTCTTCCGGAATTTTTTCGATCTGGCGGTAGCTGATGGCACGCTTTCCATTCCAACTTTTAAACACGGCGGTTACACCACCCCAAAGTTGGGCATGGGGATCATCAGGAAACTCTTCGCCAAGCTGTTCTTTAATTTTCACTTTAAACTGGTCAGAAACGATATGCCAGTCATCTCCGGACAGATCCGTATCTTCCGAACAACCTTTTTCTTCTTTAAACGCATCCAAGATGGTTTCTAGCTGATGACGAATACCTTTTCCGTCTTTAGGTTTAACACCGGCAGCTTTTTCCATCACAACATCGGCATACATTGTAATCAGTCGGCGGTAAGCATCGTAAACAAATCGTTTGTTTCCGGTTTTGGCGATAAGCCCCGGGATAGTTTCGGATGTCAATCCGATATTGAGAACAGTTTCCATCATTCCTGGCATGGATTGACGCGCCCCCGAACGGACAGATAAAAGAAGAGGGTTTTCTGCGTCACCAAACCCTTTTTCCATGATCGCTTCGGTTTGTTTTAGTGCGTCATTCATTTGAGAAGCCAGTTCTTCGGGGTAATTCAGATTGTGTTCATAATAATAATTACACACATCTGTTGTTATGGTAAATCCCGGCGGAACCGGAATTCCAAGATTAATCATTTCCGCCAGATTAGCACCTTTTCCGCCGAGCAAGTTTTTCATGTCTGCACGACCCTCGGCGTGTCCGTGTCCAAAAAAGTAAACGTATTTTTGCATTGTTTTTTCCTTTATTTAATTTTTTAGTGGTAAAATACAGCACGAAATTTAACTATTTAATAAAAAGGAGAGAAAGTAATATAATTAATTTGTAACCGATTTGTAATTGGTAAATCAAACTTAAAGAACACAAGATTGGAAACACCGTGAAAATTACAGACATAGCAAAAGAAGAACTGATAAAAGTATTGTCGGAAAACGAAGGAAAATCCTTACGGATATTTATCGCAGGTTTTGGATGAGGTGGCCCCAATTTGGGGTTGACTCTGGATGAGTTAAGAGACGGTGATAAAACAATGCAGGTTAACGGGTTGGGCGTATTGGTCGGTGAACAAGACAGTCATTACACTGAAGGGATAGAAGTAGATTACATCGATGATTATCGCGGTAAGGGATTGGTTATTAATACCGGACATAGTTGCTGACAGAAAAAAAATAAAAAGGCGTTGAAACGCCTTTTTTGTTTTAGTTTGAATCCATGTTTATAAACGGTTATATTCCAACCGAATAATTAACCGGAGAGAAGAATGAATCCATGGAGCCTTGAAGCCAATCTTGAAACCGTTGTCCTTGATTTACTGTATCTTAGCAGTTTTATATTAATGGGGACGGTTTTACGTCGTTATGTGAAATTTTTCCAAAGATATTTAATTCCAAACAACTTTATTGCAGGGTTTATTGCCTTATTTGTCGGCACCCAAGGGATGGGGTGGATAGATCTCCACGCAGACAGACTTATTCTTTATGTATATCACTTTTTAGCGCTTACGTTTATTGCCCTTGGTTTAAGACAGAAAAAAACCAAATGGGGACGAGGCCCGCTCAGTAAAAGCTTGGCCGCTCTCTCCTCATATCTTCTTCAAGCGATTATTGGACTTAGTGTTGCTCTCTTACTTTTTTACACAATAAAACCGGATCTTTTTACAGGGATTGGTCTTGTCCTCCCTCTGGGGTTTGGCATGGGTCCCGGATTAGCTGCCACGATTGCCGGAAGTTGGGAAAAATACGGCTTTATAAACGGAGCTCAGGTGGGACTTACATTTGCCACCGTCGGATATATGTATGCATTTTTTGCCGGGATCGCCCTTATTAATTGGGGAATCAGAAATAAAAAAACTGCATTGATAAAAGGAATGGACCATATTGATGAAAACATTCGTCGTGGCGTTCACAAAAAAGGCGAAGGCCCGTCAGCCGGAAAGCTCTCATTGACCACAGAAGCGATAGAACCCATGGCGTTCCATCTGGCTGCGATTGGGTTTGTATATTTGTTAACCTATAAAATCGTCGGTTACCTTGCGGTCTTAATGGAAAATAACGGATTGGGCGAACTAACAGCGACCTTGTGGGGCTTTCATTTTGTGGTTGGGTTGCTATTGGCTATTCTTATCCGAAATATCCTGGACTGGACAGGAAAAGCTTACGTGATTGACGAGGGACTGATGACCCGCGGTATGGGGTTGTTCTTAGATTATTTAGTTGTAGGGGCAATTGCAGGGATAAGTCTCTCAGTCATTGGTTACTATTGGCTACCAATTCTCATCATGACATTACTCGCCGGACCGGCAACGATGGCAATGTTGTATTATCTCTGTTACCGTGCCTTTGATGATTATCACTTTGAAAGATTTATTGAACTGTTTGGTGAAATGACGGGTACAATCAATTCCGCGTTGGTGTTACTGCGGATTACAGATCCGGAGTTTAGAACTCCTGTTGCGGAAGATGCCGTCTATGGAAGCGGGATTTCGTTGTTTCTTGGGTTTCCCATGCTATATGCACTTAATATTCCCTTTCTCCACTTCAATGGGTCAATGATGGGGTACTGGGTTACTCTTGGGTTTATCACCGGATATTGGGTTTTCCTCCTTCTTCTTTGGAGAGGAATTGGATTTATTCATTTTAAGAAGAAGCCATCCCCACCATCAAAGTAGGGCGCTAAACTAGT
>JACNKV010000056.1 GCA_014381855.1 Fidelibacterota bacterium
TCGGTTAAAGTAAATCCGTATTTTGTTTCGTTAAGTTTCATTAATATATCCTAGTTCGTTTTGTTTTATACATAGAACGGCTGACAAACAACCGTTCTATAATTTTAATCTAATTTGAAATTACCATCAAAATAATTATCAATTCTAATCAAATATTTTTAGAATCAATTTATCGATATTCTTAATTGTTACAGTCCAGGCTTCAAAATCTGTATTCTTCAAAGGATGTCCCGGTTTCTCATCATATTCTGAATAATTATATCGCACATCAAGGTGGTTTTGGAGTATTTCATAAACACGGTCTTTTGTTACATAATGCAACAGTTTTAATATGCCAGATAATCTGTAGCCATATCCGGAAGTAGATATATTAATCTGCCCATCTATATCGATTCTTCTTCCTGCTCTCATAGAGTAGGTATCAAAGAATGTCCATTCATCCCCCCTGTGAACATCTACAGAAGAATCTGTTTTATTCAATATCACGTTTTCATAAAACTTTATATCTCCAAATCCTGATTGATATCTTATTTTCCCATTCATTAGTTGAGTCATATCAACCATCACATCAGAAGCCATCCGTCCATAAGACCATTTGAATATATTCAATGTATTATCATACATAATGGTCATTTTCATTGATAATCCTGTTCTCAAGATTGTAGGTGCAGGATCTCCAACATAAAACGTAATACTATCTGCAATATTTGACATACTGTATCCAAAACTTGGAACCAACGATGCATTAAAATATCCAATATCTGTTTTTAGTTTAGAACTCTGATATTTGGTAGAAAGTAATAACCCATAATCATATAATTGTTCTTTACTTTCGGCAGAACCAAAATTAGTCATATAAAGATATTGGATAGCCGTTTTTCTTGACATACCGACAGAAAGATCAATCGGGATATTTTTTATTGCTCCGGTATATTTAGCTCCAATGATAAGTGCATTAGCTTTCATATATGAATTAAAGGTACCCCGGTAGTCTTCAGGATGTTCCCCCATCCGGATTTGCTCACCTAAGTCAAGATACGTCCTGTGCTGACTTATGACAATTTGAAAAGGGTAGTTTCGAGAAAGAATACCAAAACCCAGTACTTCATACTTAAGATGCAAATCGTCTGCTAAATTTGGAAGCCATCGTGTTTCCATTTCCGAAGAGGACTTGCTAACACCCTGAAAAGCACTGATACCATTCGCAGGATTATAATAAGAGGAATATATATCATCTGAGGGTAAACAAGCTCCAATTTCACCCATACCGTTCATCGTTGGTGAAGGGGAAATCAGTAGAAAGACTGCACCGGCTTCTCCCTGAGAGAACAATATATTCAATAAAAGAACAATTATTATCAGTATTTGCTTCATTTTATATTCAATAATAACTCAGATTAGCTTGCTTCTTTTACAACCGGACATGCAACCCAATGGTCTTTGGCATGTTCTTCAAATGTTGGGAGAGCTTCTCCACAAGATGGTTTTGCAATAGGGCAGCGTGTTCGGAATCCACAGCCGGATGGTTTTGCCAATGGTGAGGGGACATCCCCTTCTAATACAATTCGATTTTTACGTTTTTTATCAGGATTTGGTAAAGGCACAGCCGATAATAACGCCTGACTGTACGGATGCCGCGGATGATAATAAATATCTTCAGCTTTCCCGTATTCTACGACACTGCCTAAATACATTACGACAATCTTATCTGAGATATGTTCTACTACAGATAAATCATGTGCAATAAAAATATTGGTTAAATTAAATTCTTCTCTAAGATCCATCATCAAATTGATAACCTGAGCCTGAATAGAAACATCCAAGGCGGAAACCGGTTCATCAGCAATGATGATTCTGGGATTTGTCGCTAACGCTCTGGCAATCCCGATTCGCTGACGCTGTCCGCCTGAAAATTCATGAGGATACCGCATCGCCTGTTCAGCGGACAACCCAACTTTATCCAGAAGCATTGCTACTTTTTCTTTTTTCCCTGCTTTGGACAAATCTGTGTGTAAATCTAACGGCTCTTGAATGATGTCACCAACAATCATCCGAGGATTTAACGATGAAAACGGGTCTTGAAATATCATCTGGATATCCGGTCGGTGAACCTGCATTTTCTTTTTATTCAGTGAAAGAAGATTGATATAATTTCCATTTTTTTCAAGTGATATTTCTCCTGAAACTTCTACATCCGGTGCCGTAAGTTTTAAAACATTAATGATTGCTTTTCCCAGTGTGGATTTACCGCAGCCGGATTCACCAACAACTCCGACCGTTTCTCCGGGCATTACTTCAAATGACACACCATCAACAGCTTTTACTTCGGCTACTTTATGTTGAAATACACCACCAAATATCGGAAAACTGACTTTTAAATCTTTTACTTTTAAAATTGGTGTTTTACTCATTTTCCATTCTCATATAAATGACATCTTACTGAATGTCTGGGTTTAATTTCAACTAATTCAGGTTCAACAGTAGAACAATGGTCCATCACATCATCGCAACGTGTGCAAAATTTACACCCAACCGGCATAGCCATAATGGGCGGAACCATACCGCGAATAGCACTCAAGCGATCTTTCTTTTCTTTCTTTTCAGGATGCGGGATGGAGGTCATTAATCCTCTGGTGTATGGATGAAGAGGAGTTGAGAACAGTTCGTTCACCGGAGCTATCTCCTGGATTTTTCCTCCGTACATCACAATGACCCGTTCACAGGTTTCGGCAATAACGGCTAAATCGTGTGTAATCAGCAATACCGCAGCCTCAGTACGTTTTTCTTTGAGTTGAACCATCAAATCTAAAATTTGCGCTTGGATGGTCACATCCAGTGCCGTTGTGGGTTCGTCTGCGATGAGTAGAGCAGGATTGCAAAGTAGCGCCATGGCGATCATCACCCGCTGCCGCATACCGCCGGAAAGCTGATGCGGATAATCTTTCATCCGCTTGGCAGGATCCGGCATTCCAACTGCTTTGAGCATTTCAACACTCCGCTGATTGGCTTCCGCCCACGATAACTTTTCATGCTTTACCAAAACTTCATTCATCTGGACATCGATCTTAAAAACCGGGTTCAGAGATGTCATCGGTTCTTGGAAAATCATCGCAATATCTTTGCCGCGATAATTCCGCATCTCTTCGTAACTGAGGTCTAAAAGATTCATGCCATTGTAAAGGATTTCTCCCCCGACAATTTCCCCGGGAGGATTGGGGATCAGTCGATTGATAGAAAGCGATGTTACGGATTTCCCCGAACCGGATTCACCGACAATCCCCAGCACTTCACCTTCGTAAATATCGAATGAAACACCGTCAACAGCTTTGGCTGTACCGGCTTCAGTATAAAAATAGGTTTGCAGGTTCTTTATCTGTATTAGCTTATTCATCATTATCTTATTTCCACACAAAGACCGCTGAGATTATCGCAGAGATCGCAGTAAATTTGTGAAAGTATTGAGTGTTATTTGTCATCTGTTTTTCTTAGCGTGTTCTGCGTGACCCAAGTCATCGTAATCTGGAATACACCTTCGGATCAAATGCTTCCCGAACACCCTCACCAATAAATGTGATAAGAAGCAATGTAAAGAAACTCGCTCCCATCGGAGAGACAATGAGCCACCAATAGCGAATATCCGAGACACCTTGGTTTACTAATTCTCCCCAACTTGGTGTGGGGGGCGGTAAGCCAAACCCCAAAAAATCTAAAGCAACTAATGAGCTAATATACCCAATCACCGCGAATGGTGTGAACGTGATGATGGGAGTCAGCGCATTTGGTAAAATATGCTTAAACATTGTCCGAAAATTTGACGCTCCCATCGATACGGCAGCCGAAACATAATCTTTCGCTTTTTCCCGATAAAATTCACCGCGGATATAGTACGTCATTCCAATCCAACCAAAAATAGTCATAACCATAACTAACAAGAAAAAGTTCGGTTGTAATATCGAACTAACGATAATCATCGTATATAAAAACGGAACAGCAGCAAATATTTCAATGAATCGCTGACCAATGATATCCACTTTCCCGCCGAAATATCCCAGAGCGGCTCCGATACTGATTCCAATGATATACGCAAAGAAAACAACCACCAGTGCAAAAGAAATGGAAATATTAAATCCGTAAACCAGTCGGGCGAAAACATCCCTGCCGCGATTATCGGTACCAAACCAATGATCTGACGACGGTGCGTGCGGTGGCTCACCCTCTAGCTCACCAAGTAGCGACTCATAAGGATGAAATGGATAGGCAGGCATCACCGCCCAGTTACCGTCTTCACTCTCAAAACGCTTGTCAAGGCTCCGGTAGTGCGCCTCACCATAAGAATCCTGATCAAATGTTTCTGCAGAATAATACTTAAGCAACGGAAAATATAACTCTCCGTCATACCGAACAATGAGCGCTTTATTGTTAATAAATATAGGATTCAAGAAGGACAAAAGATAGAGAGTTGTCAAAATGATAAATGAATAATATCCTCTTTTCATCGATTTGAATTTTCTTAACCGTTTTTGGAGAATAGAATGCGACATCGTTTTTTGCTTTTTTCTTTGAAATAACATCATTTAAACCTAATTCTTGGATCGATGGCAGCATAAGCCATATCCGATATTAAATTGCCAATCAAACGAATAATCGTCCCGATAACAAGAAATCCCATTACAACAGGGTAATCTCGTTGAATAATTGCCATATAACTCAACATGCCAATTCCATTGATATTAAAAACACGCTCGATAAGATAGGAGCCCGCCAGCCATACGCCCAAAAGCCCGCCAATTCCTGTTGCTAACGGTATCAAGGAATTTCGTACCGTATGATAAAATACCACGCGCTTTTCGGATAACCCTTTAGCGAAAGCTGTTCTGACATAATCTTGACTTAGATTTTCCAACAGGGAATTCTTCATCAACACCGTGAGTGTCGCAAATGCAGCCACCATGTAAGAAATAACTGGGAGAATCGTATGATGTAATTGATCTTTGACTTTCTCCCAAAACGTGAAATATTCAAAATCTTCAGACCTGAATTCACCCAGCGGAAAGACATCCCAAAAACTCCCACCACCAAAATAGACTAATAACAACGCACCCAAGATAAAGCCGGGAGTGGAATATCCGATGAAGACAATCACACTGGATGCGGCATCAAATTTCGATCCGTGTTTTAATGCTTTTGTGATTCCAAGCGGGATACACACCATGTAAGACAAAAAGAAGCTGATCAATCCAAAATAGGCTGAAATATGCAGACGTTCCTTTATCAATGTCCATACGGATTCAGCATACGTATATGATTTTCCAAGATAACCGGTAAATATTCCACGAAATGCCGTTTGGTAAATTTTAACATCTTTTTCACCATTTTTATCATCGGTATTGATTATTTTTGCTTTCCATTTTCTTTTTTCGCCGTCAAGTTGGACGACAGAAGGGACATCGTTAATTAGATTTACCGTAAGGGATGAACGCCGTGATAACCGCTGTTTTTTTTCAGTAATGCCATCTTCAAATTTCAAGTGATACTGGTTGATTTCTTTCGGCCAAATGCCGAGCCAAATTAAATAGCGAACCGGGCCCGGTTTATCCAATCCGTAAAACTCTTTTAGTCGCTGAACGGATTCCTTCGGAAGTTCGACCATCCCGGTTTCGGATGTACTGCTTCCGGCACCGCTTTCTCCTCCGGCCATCATTGCGGCTTGAGCTTTCAGTAATTCCTGCTCAAGCGGACCACCGGGGACTAATTGCAAAATCGTGAACACCAAAATTGTAATCCCCAAAAACGTAGGAATCATCAACAGGAAACGTCTAAGTATATATTGAGTCATTATTTTAAGTGGTTAATGATGTTGTGAGTTTATCTTTCCCACACAGAGACCGCTGAGATTAACGCAAAGATCGCAGTAAATTTGTAAAAGTTTTGAATATTATCTATCATTTGTTTTTTCAGCGTATTTTGCATTTTTTTGGCCTACTCTGCGTGAAACCTTTATTTGCTCTCTTTCACATAATGATATTCGGTTTCCACATGCGGGAAGGTTATGGATTTGTCCTCTTTAGCTGATTCAATCTTTTTAGCTAATTCGGGCTCGTACCACCAGGCTGACATCGCTGTATACCAATCACCCGAATATCCGATAATTTCCTTTGGGATACCAAATTTATTCCAATAGGCACACCGTAAAGTATAGGGTGCTCCCCAGCCGTGAGCATAAGGAACCATCTTGTGCAGAATAACATCAATTTCCTGCAGTATCTTGGTGCGTTCTTTTCCGTCAAATGTTTCATTATAGATTTGAGATAATTCATCAATCCGGTCATTTTTTACACCGGTGATATTTGTCGTCATCGGCTTGTCTGCCATTTTAGAACCGTAATGTTTATCCGGTCCCGGAAATAGCGGCATGGTCCATGCTTGGTAATGTATATCAAAATCTCGTTCGTTCATCACGTTCTTGAACATGGTTTGACTTGTGATATATTTTAAGTTTAGCTTAATACCTGCTTTTGCAAGTTCCTCTTGAAATGGCGTGAATATTCGCTCTAGGGATTGAGTAATACCAAAATCTATTTCAAATATCTTTCCGTCTTTAACCAACCAGCCTTCGCCATTTCTTTCTTCCCAGCCTGCTTCGGCAAGTAAAGCGATTGCCCCTTCAGGATCATAGGAAATTAATTCATTATCTTGGTTCTCATAAGGACCACCAGGGAAGAATGATTTGAGAGGAACATATTCGTTGAAAAATAACTTATCAATCAACTGCTCACGGTTCCATAATTTCGCAAATGCTACACGAATTCGCTTATCGCTGAAAGGTTTACGGCGCATATTTAAAGCTAAACCGGAAGTCCCTTTAGGTTTATAATTATACACCTTTTTCTTCTGTATCAATCCGCGGTGAAGGTAGTCAAATTTTTCATCTTCGACATTAAATTCTTCCACCCACCACTGCGCACGTGTGATGTTGTAAAAATCAAGTTCACCTTTTTTAAATTTCTCAAAGGTTAGACGATCATCGTTCACGATAACAAATTTTAGCTCATCGAAATTATAGGCGTCTTTGTTCTTCTCATAATCTCGTTGCCACCAATCGCTCAAGCGAACCAGGGTTAATGATTTTCCTTTACGCATTTTATCCTTGACGAACGTATAGGGTCCGCTACCGGGCATCATGTCAAAATGAAATGTCTCCAGATATTCCTCTGCAGTCAGTTCATCGATTATATGAGCAGGAAATATTTGCATACTCCAGCCGAAATCAAGGAAGTTCTTAAAATGTTTTTCGTTGGATGTAACTTCGACAATATATTTACTGATTTCGACGGGTTTGGTATATTTTCCAAACGCCACTTGGAGACGCGGCTCAAGAATACCTTCGTCCATGTATAAATTCCATGTAGAAACGACATCTCTTGCAATGACTGGTTTACCGTCAGACCAGCGAGCATTTGGATCAATTCGAAATTGGAATGTTTTTCCATCTTCGGATATTTTCCAGTGCGTTGCTAACACCGGGACAATATTGTCTTCTTCACTGTCATATCCAATAAGGGTTTCGTAACAAAAGATAGAAAGCATCCAAACAATCTCTGAAGCAGAGTCTTTTCCAATTGGACGGAGCGTCGCTGGAAATTCAGTAAAACGCATGGTAAAACGACCACCTTTTTTTGATCCTTCATCTTCTTCCAGTTCAGGGACATACGTCTCAAATCCCAGGCTTTCAGCGATTGCTTCAAATCCATTACCGCCCATTTCGGCAGAGATGGTTGGGTCTGCTCCAGGTGGAGTGTCAAACGTTTTAACTGAGATGGGTTTTGTCCGTAATGCGATTGGTGTTTTTTCACCTCCGCCGCCACAGCCAAATACAAAAAATAATGTGAGAAATAATATACCGCTCCGAATCGTTTGACTGATCATGTTGCCACCTTTATTTTATGATGATGAAATTGTAAATATTGTATAAATACATGTCGTAGAAGTTAAGACTCATTTTCCATATTTCGAATGAATTTCAGGCGATTTAAATGTTAGATTTTATGATTACTACCTTGATTTTTCTGCTAATTCAACTAACACTCCACCCGTTGATTTTGGATGGACAAACACCACGCGATATCCTTCCACACCAACTCTAGGAGTTTCATTGATCAGCTCAATACCGGCATTCTTTAATTCCGTGACAGCCAATTCAATATCGTCTACTTCAAAGCAAAGATGGTGTAATCCCTCCCCTCTATTCGCAATAAATTTCTCAACCGGAGAGCCTTCATTCGTCGGCTGCAATAATTCCACTTTGCTGTTGTTGGTATCATAGATTGTTGTTGAGACACCCTGCTCAGCTACATTTTCATTTCTTTGATGTGATAGCCCAAGGATATGTTCCCAAAAAGGGGCACGCTTCTTCAAATCTTTTACCGCAATCCCGATATGTTCTATTCCAAGTATTTTCATGTTTGCACCTTTTATCCTCAGAGAAGTCCTTCAGGATCTGCAATAGGAGTAACACCCAAACCCGGGGAATCATTCAACTTCAGTTGTCCGTCACTCACCAAAACTCCCAAATACGGATCATTTCCGATAAGCAAATTCCCATCCAAATCCGCGTAATCTACCAACGGGGACAAATGTGCAGCCGCTGTAATCCCAACCGAGGATTCAACCATGCAGCCCAGCATGACACTCATCTCATATTCTCTAGCAATCCGAATCATTTTCTGCGCTTCTGATAACGTACCGCATTTCATTAATTTTATATTTATTCCATGAAAAGCATGGGCTATCTTTGGAATGTCCGTAGAAACCATGCTATTTTCATCCGCAATTATTGGTATAGGTGACTTCCTCTTTAAAATAGCCGTTTCTTCTATGCTGTCCGCTTTTAACGGCTGTTCAATAAATTCTACATTTCTGTCTGCTAACCAAAAAGACATTTCGATTGCAGTTTCCAAATTCCATCCTTCGTTTGCATCCACTCGGACAGTTTTGTCGGTAACACGACGAATGGCTTGGATAATCTCTTTATCTTGAGACGTTCCAAGTTTCACCTTTAAAATAGGGTAAGGTTCTGCTTCAGATATTTTCTGTGGTATGGTTTCTAACTCACCGATGGCAATCGTAAAGGATGTTTGTGGCATTTTTGAAGGATCAGCGTCAAAATACGAATATAGCGGTATATTATTTTTCTGTGTCCACCAATCCAAAGCCGCCATTGAAATTGCAGCTTCCAATGATTTTAATCCACCGGAATGCAGGACAAGATGGTCAATCAAATGAGCAACTGAATCATAATCTGCTAAAAGTTCAATTTTAGTTTCCAGTTGTGTAAGTACAGCATTTTTTGTTTCTCCGTATCTAATTGGTGGTGCAGCTTCTCCCCTGCCGACAATATCTCCATCAATAATGTAGACAAACACCACATCATAAAAAGTATGCGTACTCCGTGATATACCAAATGGATGAACCGTTTTAATTCTATATGTAGTCCATTTTATGTCCACGACTCAACCGTCAATTATACTCTAAATTTAGGATGACGTTTTTCAACAAACGCCGTTAATCCTTCCTTCGTTTCAGCCGTCTCAAATAAGTGACTAAAGGATTTCACTTCGAAGTCCAACCCTTCCACAAGTGTCAATTCTGAGGATCTCCGAATACACTCCAATGATAAGGCAATGGATTCGGGACCATTTCTGAGAATGGCTTCAGCAATTCCCTGAACCGTTTTCATCAAATGGTCCAATGAAACAACAGCATTGACTAAACCAATTTGTAATGCCTTTTCTGCAGAAACCATCTTTCCGCTGACAATCATTTCAATAGCTTCTCCTTGTCCGACTAATTTCGGAAGACGTTGTGTTCCTCCCCATCCCGGAATAATCCCAAGATGAACTTCCGGTTGAGCAAATTGTGCATTTTCACTCGCCACACGGATGTGACAAGCCAGAGCGATTTCACATCCGCCGCCTAAGGCAAATCCATTTACGGCCGCAATGACAGGTTTAGGGGAATTTTCTATGACTTTTGTCATATTTTGACCGGTTTTCCCAAACTCCAAAGCTTGTTCCGGGTTCATTTTTTGCATGGATTTAATATCCGCACCAGCGACAAACGCCTTCTCTCCGGTTCCTGTCAGGATAAGAACACCAACAGACTCATTATTTATACAGGATTGAAACGCGTGGGCCAATTCTAAAACAACTTCAGAATTCATCGCATTCAATGCATCTGGGCGATCGATGGTTATAGTACCAATTCCGTTTGATATATCTGTCTTTATGTATTTCATTTTTTCCCTTATTTCCAAAATGTTCTGCTAAAAAGTACCATGACAGTAAATATTTCCAGTCGTCCTAAAAGCATGCAAAAAGATAACAACCACTTTCCTAATGTGGGGAGCAAAGCATAATTGTCCGTAGGACCAAATTCACCTAAAGCCGGTCCGATATTACCCAATGCCGATGCTGACGCTCCAATGGCAGACTCGAGGTCAAGGTTCATCGAGGCTAAGATTAATGTTGTAAATCCAAAGATAAATATGTAAAACAGAAAAAAGCCGACTGTATTCCGAATAACATCTCCGGAAATGTACCGATGTCCGATACGAATGGGGATAATGGCACGTGCGTGAAGCATTCGGCGTGTTTCTAAAGCCGTATATTTCACAATCAGCATCACACGGACAATCTTCATTCCTCCCCCGGTAGATCCACCCATTCCTCCGATAAACATAAGAACAAGCAGGAGGAACTGAGCAAAAAATGCCCATAATTCGTAATCAGCAGTTCCAAATCCTGTAGTTGTGAGAATAGACACAGTTTGAAATAATGAATCTCTAAAGCCGATATGCGTCCACTCCCCTGCTTTGGCGACCATACTGAGAAAAATAGCGAAGGTTACAAAAACGGCGATGCTTAAAAATGTAAGAAATTCTTTATCTCTGAAATACGATTTTACATTTCCGGAAAGCGCTCGAAAATGCAGCGTGAAATTCACACCGGCCAAAAACATGAAAAAGACAATGATATAATGAATCGTTGAACTATCATAATAAGCGATACTGGCATTTTTTGTTGAGAAACCGCCGGTTGGCATCGTCGTAAATGCGTGGCAAATTGCATCAAACCATGGCATTCCGGCTAAACCAAGAGCTAGAAATTCCGCGAAGGTAATGCCCACATACACGATCCAAAGTACCTTCGCTGTCTCTCGTACTCGCGGTCGAATTTTATCTGCAACCGGACCCGGAACTTCTGCTTTAAATAACTGTACACCCCCCACTCCCAATAATGGAAGAATGGCAATCGTAAACACAATAATCCCCATTCCGCCAATCCATTGAATAAAAGACCTCCAGAATAATATTCCTTTGGGCAAGCTTTCAATTCCATTGGGCAAATGCGGCAATGTTGTTGGATTCCCAATGATGGTTGCACCAGTGGTGGTTACACCGGACATGGATTCGAAAAAAGCATCCGTGATAGTGGGAAGAACATCACTCAAATAAAACGGTAGCGCTCCGGCTATTGCTGTCAAAACCCAGCCAAATGTGACGATGATGAAACCATCTTTGTTTGTGAGAGAATGGCTTTTTCGACTCACAACCCACAGGGGCACACCAATAATAAGGCTGATTGCAGAAGATTGCAGAAAAGCAATCATATCGTGTTCTCCATACTCCCATGAAATTCCGGCAGGAATGAGCATGGTCAATCCCAATAACGAAAGTAATGCCGCTAATATGTTGATGATTGTCTTCGTATTCATTGTTTGAAAGTGTTAAGGTATTAGAATCCGCCTACTGATCTTCATCGTGTAAACAATTTTCGCAATTTAGGGATAACACGCTTTTTAGCGAATACCAATACTGTGTCTTCATCGGTGAGTATGGATGTTCCTCGGGCAATACTTAAATGACCATGATGATTAATCACACCAACGATACTGGCTTTCGGGAAGTCTAATTCTGATAAAGGTTTTTTGGTGATTTTACTTCCCGGTTCCGGGTTTATTTCCATTATTTCTACATCCATTTCATCAAAGGATTTAAGAGTTGTATGGGACTTATCACTTTGGATTTCGCTTGTGATAGCATTGGCAGTTGAGATATTTTTACTGATAATCGAAGCAAACCCAAGCTCTTTAACGATGGGAATATACTCCGTTGTTGTTAAATGGATAACAACCTGTTTTACACCCAAATGATGCGCTAACATCCCCGATAACAGATTGGTTTGCTCGTCCTGAGAAACAGCCAAGAAACTGTCTACCTCATGGATATTCTCAGATTTAAGAAATTCAATGTCCGTTCCGTCTGCATGAATCACCATTGTATTCTGAAGATTATTTGCAATATATCCGGCTTTTTGTCGATTGGACTCTACCAACCGCACAGACATTTCATTTTCCAATTCTTCCGCAATGGATCGACCGACTTTACTTCCGCCCAAAATCATAATGCGTGTTGCTTTTATCTCACGAATCTCGGCTATAGAAAGTAAACTGTGCAATTTCTCTGTCTTGATAATAAAGTATGCAATGTCCTGAGCGTTAAAAATAAAATCACCCCATGGAACGATTGTCTCTCCTTTGCGATAGACGGAAACAACTCCAAATTTAAACTCAATATCGTGGATGCATACGTCCTTGACGGCCTTACTAACGAGGGGTGATTCTTCGGTAATCTGAAGCCCTAACATCACCAGTCTCCCGCCTTCGAATTCTTGAATTTGCGTAGCATACGGATGCCGAATGAGTTGAACAATTTCCTCACAGGCAACTTTCTCCGGATGGATAACAACATCTACTCCAAATTTTTCAGGTCGGATTATGGAATCACGTGTACTGTATTGCTGATTTCGCAGACGAGCAATAATTCTTTTTGCGCCTAGCACGTGCGCTTGCTGTGAGGCTATCAGATTGACTTCATCAACGCGAGTAAGCGCAAGCACATAATCCGCATTTTGCACATTCGCATTAATCAAATTATTTGGACTGGCGCCATTTCCTTCAACCACCAAAACATCTAAATGTTCGTTTACTTTTCGGCATTTATCCGGATCAATTTCAACAATAGTAATATCATGATCTCCCTGGCTCAATTCTTTTGCCACATGAAATCCAACCGCACCCGCACCAATGATAACAATTCGCATAGTTTATCCTTCCATTCTAAGACGAGTCACGTTATTCCGACTCACGGGTGATAACAGCACCCAACTTTTTGAA
Source organism: Fidelibacterota bacterium (assembly GCA_014381855.1). Classification (GTDB taxonomy): domain Bacteria; phylum Fidelibacterota; class Marinisomatia; order Marinisomatales; family JACNKV01; genus JACNKV01. The sequence continues at coordinate 13,234 of JACNKV010000056.1, forward strand.
TTTTTCTTCAAGACGCTCATATCCTCTGTCCAAATGATAGATGCGTCCAATCTCCGTTGTTCCTTTCGCGATAAGCCCGCCAATCACCAACGATGCACTGGCGCGAATATCTGTGGACATTACCGGAGCACCAATCAAAAACTTCTGTCCTCTGACAAAAACCGTGTTATTCTCTAATTGAAGATTTGCCCCAAGCCGAGTCAGTTCCGGTATATGCGAAAAGCGATCCTTGTAAACTGTATCGGTTACCACGGTAGAACCATCCGCAATGGTCATGAGTGAAATCCACTGCGCCTGGAGATCCGTGGGGAACCCAGGATAGACTCCCGTTGTCATATCGACAGGTTTAATTACATCTCCGTGTTTGATAGTAATTGTGGATTGTCCGACGCTCACCGTTGCTCCGGCTTCGTCGAGTTTATCAAGCACGATATCTAAATGAGACGGCTCTACATCCGTCAACGTTACCTCACCAAGGGCGGCTCCCGCCATTAAAAATGTCCCAGCTTCAATCCGATCAGGGATTACGGTAATATCCGCAGGACTCAGTCCTTCTACACCTTCAATCGTTAGAACATCTGTTTCGATTCCGCTGATATTTGCACCCATTTTATTCAGATACCGGGCAAGTTGAACAATCTCCGGTTCCCGCGCGGCATTCTCAATTACGGTTGTTCCTTTTGCCGTAACGGCTGCCATCAGGATATTTCCGGTAGCCCCAACAGATGGAAAGTCAAACCGTATGTTGTTCCCCTTCAGCCGTTTGGACTTTGCCTGGATGTATCCGCTTTCCAGCGTGATTTCTGCTCCAAGCTTTTCAAATCCTTTTAAATGGAAATCCACCGGTCTGGGACCCCAGGCACATCCGCCGGGCAAGGAAACTTTTGCCACACCTAAACGGCTTAACAACGGTCCCAAAACATAGAATGAGGCACGCATGGTTTTTACCAGTTCATAAGGAGCGACAGGTGTATCAACGCCTCGTGCATCTATAGATAATGTTCCGTTTTTATATGTTGTTTTGGCACCGACCATTTCTAAAAGTCGAACCATGGTTCGGGTGTCCCGCAAGTCCGGAACTTTATGGATATGTGAAACACCATCTGCGAGTAACGCCGCTGTCATTATGGGTAAAACAGCATTTTTTGCTCCGCTGATTGCCACACTCCCCTTCAAAGGTTGATTCCCTACGATGATGATTTTATCCATTCTTTTTCTCTTTCTCTATTCGTAATTTAATCCATAATACCGGCTCATTGAAAGCAATCAAATATATTCAGCAAAAACGACTGTTTCTCCGTTTTCAAATTTCTTGGTTACATGGAGATGGTATTCTGCTTTTTGTGAAATTTGTGGTAGATGTGTGATGCATATCACTTGTTTATTTTTCGAAAGATTTACCAAACTCTCTGCGACTTTTTCAGCTGCGTCACCGGATATTCCCGAATCAATTTCATCAAAAACCATCGTTTGTACCGGATCATTGTTTTGAAATACGGTCTTTATCGCTAACATGATGCGTGAAATTTCACCACCCGAAGCTATCTTTGTCAAGGGTTTGGGTTGCTCCCCCGGATTGGCGCTTAAATAAAATTCCACAAAATCTATTCCTCGCGATGTTGTTAGTACGAACTCGTCTTCACATCTCATAAATGAATCGGCATCTGGTTTTTGTGTCATCCTCACCTGAAATATCGCATTCGGCATATTCAATTTTTGCATTTCTTTTTCAATGACGTTTGATAACTTATTGAGCGAACATTTTCTAATTTTGTGAATCCGATTGGCATTGTTTTTATAGGCTGATTCACATTCAGCAATATTTATTATTAATGCGTGTTCTTCCTCTCCCAGTTTTTGCATGGATTGTAATTCTTCCTCAATCTCATTCCGATGCAATATAACAGACGCAACCGTTCCTCCATATTTTCGAAGCAGACTCTCTATCGCTTGTAACCGCTCATCAATTTCTGTCAGGCGTTCATTATCATGATGTAACGAAGATCGGTAATTCGTCAACCCGGTTGATGCATCCTGTAAAGACACTAATGCGGATTCTAATGTTTCAGAGTAAGAATTAAGATCACTGTCAATTTTCAACAGTGAGTTTAGCGAATACGTTATTGAGGATAATTGGTTATATAAGGATCTTTCTCCATCTGTCAGTTCGTGTGTCATTTGTTGAATGGTGGAGATTAATTCTTCTATATTGTGCAGTTTTTTAAATTCTTGATGGAGCTCAACATCTTCATTCTCTTGAGGATAGACATTATCAATCTCTTGTTTTTGATATTCTAATAATTCACGTTTTTCTTCATAGTGTTTTTTGGCTAAACGCAGGTCGTTTAATTGCTTCTTTTTTGTCTGTAATAATTGAAAAGTAGAAGTCAAATCGCTGACATCTGATTGAAGTCCGCAAAAACTGTCCAAATAGTCAAGATGTGTGTCAGAATTCATAATGAGCTGCTGTTCATGCTGCCCGTGGAAATCAATCAATCCTTGCGTCCTTATTCGGAATTTTTCTTCTTTCAAAGGTTCATCTTCCATGTATGATTTTAACCGACCGGCTTTGGACACCAGACGTCGAAACGTTCGATCATTTATCGTCGCTTCGACCACAGCATGTTTTCGACCGGTTTTTACGAATAATTTTGTTCCTTTTGCTCCAAGAGCTACACTCAACGCCTGAAGTAGGATTGATTTTCCGGCACCTGTTTCTCCGGTAATAACGGTCAACCCCGGTGAAAACTCCAAAGTTATTTCATCGAGAATCGCAAAATCTTTGATATAGAGTCGCTCAAGCATGAAAGAATGCCCGGTATTTGACAAGGATAACGCCACTAATTATTCCCAGCAAATCTGCGATTGCATCGTAAGGACTTGGGGAACGCCCCGGGACAAACGATTGCCAAATTTCATCAAAAATAGAGAACGCTAATCCAAACAGAATAATTGTAGTAACTCTTCGCAATGTAAGAGATCGAAAACTTTTCATCGCTAAAAAACCAAATACAAAATATTCGAAAAAATGAATCACTTTGTCGTAGGTAAGAATCTTGAAACCTGGGAATGAATTTCCCGGGATGCTGGACAAACCAAGAATAATGCCCATATACAAAATAAATAGAATGCGATAGTTACGAATGTTCATAATGACGAATAACTTTTGGAATCACCTTAAGCAAGTCAGAAGCAATTAAACCGCGATATCCGGTTTTAATCTGTAACTGATCTGCCGCCTTACCATGGATATACGTCCCAATTTGTGCGGCATCGAAAGGTGGAATTCCTTGCGAAATTAACCCGGCAATGACTCCGGTCAACACATCCCCGGTTCCCGCTGTGGCTAATCCTTGGTTCCCGCTTGAGTTCACAACGATGCGTCCATTGTATCCGGTGCAGGTCGGAGCATTTTTCGCAACAATTACACCGGAGTTTTTCTCTGAAAATTCTTCTATAAATGCAGGAAATGAAGTTTTAAGTGTTTTTTCATCTGTGCCTAACAGCATTGCAAATTCACCATAATGTGGTGTTAATACGAATGGAGTTTTGATATCACTGATCAAATCTTTATTGTTCACAAAAACCCTTAGCGCATCTGCATCAAGGACAAGGGGCACTTCGACAGACGATATTATTTTCCCCACGAGTTTTATTGTGGATTCATTTCCGCCCAAACCGGGACCGATGAGTATAACATCTGCCCAGTCGAACATAAATTCTATATCAGTATAATTATCTTCAGTAAAATAGCCACGATCATCATCCGGGCAGGTTAAAGTCATTCCCTCGAGAATATTTGTTTCGTAAATAATATTGAGAGAAGCAGGGGCACAGGTTACGGTAAGACCGGCTCCGCTTCTTAATGCGCCGTGTGTTGCCAGCGATGCCGCCCCTGTCATTCCTTTGGAACCGGCAATAATCAGTACTTTCCCCTGACGATGTTTATATGTATTCAACGGAGGAGGTTTGAGCCATATTTTGCATAGGCTATCCTCAAATAGGTTCCACGCAAACCCCGTTAATTTATCGTAGATATCAGGAAATCCAATATCTACAGGAATGACCTCTCCGGCTTGCTCACTACCCGGATTCAATACCAGACCTGTGTTTATACTATCCATGGTAACGGTTATATCCGCACTCACCGCATCTCCGGCAACGGCTCCGGTATCCGCATCTACTCCTGAAGGAATATCAACAGAAATAACAAAATCTGAGTTCTGATTAATCCAACGTGTCCACGCATCTATCGGAGACCGTAAGTGTCCATGAAAGCCTGTTCCCAACAGGGCGTCTATTATCAAATCATAATGTTGATTTTCCGGAAGATCCTCACCATAAACAATAGACATATTCTTTTCGACACATTTGTCGTAATAATACGTTGAGTCACCTTGGATTTGTTCCGGTTGGATTAGCGAAAAAATAGTTAACTCATATTCATCTAAATGCAGCGCAGAAGCAAACCCGTCTCCACCGTTATTTCCTTTTCCACAACATATGGCAATCCGCTTCATATCATCTTTTATAAATTTCTTTTTGATGTGCTCAGCGATGGTTTTTCCTGCCTTCCCCATGAGAATAATACCCGAAATACCCATTTCATCCATGGAAATCTGATCAAGCTCTTGGGATTGATGGCGGCGTAAAAGTCTCATGATGTTACGATAATCAGTGCAAAAGCTACGGCAGATTCATCGGAATGCGAAATAGAGACTTTGCATTGATACTCAGATGATATTTTTTTTGAGATAAAAACAACAGGTGCCCCATTATCATCAGGGAGGATTTCAATATCCTTGAGTGAAATGCGTGTTAACACTTTAGAAGAAAGGATGGCTTTTGTAACCGATTCTTTAGCAGCAAACCGCCCGGCAAAATGGATAACCGGATTGGTTTTACTTTGGCAATAAGTAATTTCTTTGGATGTAAATATTCGGTGTAAAAATCGTTCTCCTGATGAAGAACTTATGGCAGATTCAATACGTGAGATTGTCAGGATATCTGTCCCGACAAAAAAATCAGGCACTGTTTAACTCTTGAATTATTCCAACAATTTCATAAATGTCATCGATATCCCAATCTGCACCGGACTCTTTCACGTCGAACTTGTCGCCATATCGCGCGAAAAGTGTGCGAATACCGAGCTGTTTAGCACCAACCACGTCCCGGTCAGGCCAATCGCCAATCATTAGCACTTCATCCGTACGCACATCCAGAGCAGCCATCGCCATTTGAAACGGTTTTGGTGAAGGTTTATGGGCTTTTGAATCATCAAAGGTAATGACGTGATCAAAAATATGATGCAGGTTTAAGTAATAAATACGCATCCAAGCTTCTCGGCTTGGAGCATCGGAAACTACAGCCAGTTTTATCCCGATTTTCAGCAATTCAAATAGGGTTTTGTTGACGTTAGGATATACTTGAAGCGTCGCTTCCCGTGCCCGACGATAGGCTACAATGCCTGCAGCAAGATATTTATTGTTCACATGCCCGAATTGCTGATGGAGATAATCATTGAAAATTGTCTGATTTTCCCATCCACTTTTCTCATACATTTTAAATATTTCGTCGTAAGCATTTTGCTCATCGATTTCAAGCCCAGCCTCAACCATTGCAGACATGGCAGCACGGATGGCAAACCGTTTCATCTTGACAAAATCCAAGAGCGTATTGTCAAGGTCAAATATTACAGCTTTAATCATAATAAAGAGCGGAGAGTGATATCTCTCCTGCTAATCGAATTAGTCTATATACTTTTCAGGATTTTTAACTTTATCCATTTCGTATTCAGCCATTTTCCGCCAAGTGCGGTCATTCCGTGCTTTTTCTAAAGCATTTAATGCTGCTGTTTTACTTCCTCTTCCTCCGCACCACTCTGCTATACCAAGTTCTACCCATCCTCCACCAAAAGATTTCTTACGATCTGTCGCTTCTCTTGCACAGCGAATGGCGTTTTCACAGTCTGCTAACTTATTATATGTTTGCGCCAATCGATACCAGACCATCGCGTTTTTTGGTTTAAACGTTGCAGATAATTCCAAGTTTGTGATGGCCTCGTCGATAAGGTCTTGTTCAATATAAATTATGCCTAATAATTCATAAGACTTCGCATATTTTGGGTTGACTTGAATTGCTGTCTTCAATATATCCTCAGCTTCGGAATAGGCTTTATTATCCAAGTGGATTTTTCCCATTTCTGCATAGGCTTTTGCATATCCGGGATGGACATCTACTGTTTTTTGAAATGCCAAAAATGCACCTTCAGAATCGTTCGCTCTGTTTTTTGCAATACCTAATGCAAACCAACCTTTATAAAAATCCGGATTAATTTCGAGGGCTTTTTCGTAGGAAGAAATTGCTCCTGAAATATTTTGCATTTTCGTCTTGATTACACCAAGTTGATAATACGCTTGATAGAACTGACCATCAATGGACAACACAGCTTCATATTTGGAAATTGCTTCCTCAAGATTTCTTCGTTTATAAGCGGTGTTTCCTTCATTAAATGTTTTCTTTGCAACGTTCGTAAGTGCCGCACGGGCATTTTCATGGTCTGGGTTTATTTCTAAAGCCTTCTGAAAATGAATGACCGCTTCATCAAAGTTCTTGGCTCGGAATTTTGCAAGCCCCATGCTGTAGGCAGCCTCGCCATAAAACGGTACTTTCTCCAAGACAATCCGATACGTCTCAAATGCCTCATCAAATCGTTGGCCACTCATGGATCTTGCACCGTCTCCCATCAGCGTATTGATCTCTTTCAAACGATCAAATTCATCGCGATATTCTTGATTTTTCGGATCAGATTCGATTGCTTGCAGCATATGATGTTGGGTCTCATCCATTTTACCCCATCGAAACATGAGTTGTGCAATATAGAAATGCGCGGGAGCGTTCATATCATCTTTGGAAACCACCTGCTGAAACAGTGTTTCTGCCTGATTATATTCTCCGGCATCGTATGCAACGACTCCTTTTTCGAACAAAGATTCCGCTGTTTGCCCTGTCATTATCCCGACTAATAAGATCAGGTTCAGAGATTTAAGGTATTTTATCATAATAGGTCCTTCACTAATTGTATTGTGCCGAAGGCCGGACTCGAACCGGCACGCCCTCTCGGACACTACCCCCTCAAGATAGCGTGTCTACCAATTCCACCACTTCGGCAATTTATTTCTAGAAGGCTTTGCAAAGCCTTCTTCTAATTTTCTATGTTTAGTTCTTCGGTGCCCAACGGAAGAGAAAGGTCAGCACCTGGAGCTACCGTTTCTGCTTGTTTTTTAAGCAGAGATTCTTGATCGATCTGAGTGGGTGCGGACATAAAGCTGATCAGCAAAGCCAGCACCATAAAAATTCCGGCTAACCACGCTGTCATTTTACTTAAAAATGTTGCCGCGCCGCGTCCACCCATAATGGCACTCGTTGCTGTACTTCCAAAAGTTCCGGATAACCCTCCGCCCTGACTTGCTTGCATCAGGATGACAATAATCAGTAACACACTGACCAATGTATGAATTCCAATAAAAAATCCTTGCACGTTTTATTCCTTATGATTCTTGTTCTACTTGTTTAATGATTGAGGTGAACGATTCTACGTTCAAACTTGCCCCACCGATTAAAAACCCGTCCACACCTTCAGAATTGATTAATTCTGCGGCATTTGCCGGTTTTACTGACCCGCCATAAAGCACCGAGACGGCTTCTGCCTCCTGATGTGGGTACAACTCCATCAGATATTTTCTCACCATTTGATGGGCTTCAACGGCTTGCTCCGGGGTTGCGGTCTTACCGGTTCCTATCGCCCAAACCGGTTCATAAGCTAACACCAAACCGGAAAGAGAATCTACTCCTTTCAGACCATTTGTCAGCTGCCGAATGAGAACATCTTTCGTCAAACCATCTTCGCGTTCTTCTAACGTTTCGCCAACACAGAGAATAGGAATTAACCTAGCTTCTTTTACAGCAAGCACTTTGCGATTTATCCATTCGTCCGGTTCACCAAAAACGTGGCGACGCTCAGAATGACCAACGATGACATATTCCACACCGCAATCAGACAGCATTGCCGTGGAAACCTCACCTGTATATGCACCTTCTTTTTCCCAGTGGCAATTCTGCGCACCTACAGAAAACGAAGACGGCATAGATTCAACCATGTTAAATAACGCCGGAAAAGGCGGGCAGAATATAACGTGAGTCTTCTCTATTTCCAATACCAAATTGAGTATCTTTTGTACAAAATCATGCCCCTCAGAAGGGGTCTTATACATTTTCCAATTTCCTGCAACAATCGGTTTTTTCATTTTTACTCCATTTTTGAGAGAGCGGGTAATGATTTCCCGCTTAGTAATTCAAGAGATGCCCCGCCTCCGGTAGAAACATGGGACATTTGTTTTGTCAATCCAAATTTTTCCACGGCAGCAGCGGTATCTCCTCCACCCACGATGACAGTTGCTCCTTTCTCTTTGGCGATTGCCATCGATTCTGCAACCTCTTTTGTACCATATTCAAATCCCGGGACTTCAAACACACCCATTGGACCATTCCATACAATCGTCCCGGCAGATTGAATAATATCAGAGAATTTTTCCACCGTCTCGGGGCCAATGTCCAGCCCCATTTTATCCGTAGGGATTTCATTTATCCTTATAATTGAACGATTGGATGCATCATCCATATTTTCAGCAATAACAACATCGGACGGGAACACCAAAGTCACTTGTTTTGCACGTGCACGACTTACGATATCTTTGGCTATAACGAGCATGGATTCATCTAAAAGTGAGTTCCCGATATCTCTCCCGCGGGATTTTAAAAACGTGTAGGCCATTCCTCCGCCAATGATGATAGAATCTGCTTCATCAAGAAATTTATCAATCAATTCCAGCTTTCCGCTTATCTTTGCACCGCCAAGAATCAACACGAGCGGTCGCTTGGGCTTCGCAATTGCAGACTGAAGATATCTTACTTCTTTTTCCATCAAAATTCCGATACCTTTTCGATTGAAAAATGATGTCACACCAACATTGGATGCATGGGCTCTGTGCGCGGTACCAAACGCATCATTGATATAAATTTCTCCGTGTTTAGCCAGCTTTGCGCTAAACGTCACATCATTGTCAGTTTCCCCTTTGTGGAAACGCAGGTTCTCCAGTAAATGTATCTCTCCCGCTTTGAGCCCAAACGAAACATCCCGTGCATCTTCAGAGATACAGTCATGAGAGAATTTTATCTGCATTTCCAAAAGTTCAGCTAATTCCTCTCCGACCGGCATTAAACTCAACGCAGAATTTTTAACACCTTTTGGTCTCCCCAAATGAGACATTAGGACAACAGAAGCTCCCCCGGTAAGGCATGTTTTAATGGTAGGCAAGACGGATTTTATACGAAAATTATCCACTACTTTTTCACCATCTAAGGGAACATTAAAATCCACACGGATCAGAATACGTTTATTTTTTAAATCGAAAGAGTTTAATGTTTTCAGCATGATGTCTCCACAGTCATTTTTGGTGTACTGCATGTAATGGCAACCACCGATGATGCTCCTTGTTTTTTGCATTGGGCAGCACAGGAAGATATTGTTGAACCTGTTGTCAGTACATCATCAACAATCCCGATAGTTTTCCCGGATAACTTTTTACGTACTTTGATTGCGTTTTCCATATTTTTTTGCCGTTCATTCACTGATAATTTTGTCTGTGATTTTGTGAACTTTGTCCGTTGTATAATATGAGGTTTCATCGGCACATCCCACGTTTCCGAAAGTCCCTTGGTAATCCACATTGCCTGATTATACCCTCTATCCCGTTTCTTGGCAGGATAAAGCGGTACAGGCAGCAGTAAATCTAGCGTTCCGACAGTGGATAACGGTAAGAGTTGACCTAAAACACGCCCCAATTCACATCCTAATTTAGCACGTTCTTGATATTTAAGAGAATGAATAACCTTCTGCAACGTTAAATTAAAATACCATCCGGAAAATGCTTTATCAATATCGGTCGGATTTGTCACTTGATCAATCCAATTTCCAAGTTCGGTTGGCTCCAGTGTATTCAAGCAGGAGTCACAAATACCGCAATCACCACCGGAAAATACATCGTTGCAAGCTAAACAATGGTTTGGATAAACCAAATTAAGAAGGAAAGGCTGTATGTATGATAGAATGGAATTCACCGGATTCTGTGTCGAAATTTATTAACAATATGTAGTATCTTGAAACGTGATTAAAGGGCTACGATTGCTATTTCTTTTCCTTGTAGACAACGTCCCGGCTAAAAAGCGTAGAAACGGTTTGGTTGGTTAGGTCAATGATTTTTAGCCATTGTTAGCCGCTGTATTTTTTATTTTATTTCTTGTTCTTGTCACCGCTTGTTTAATGTCATTGTCAGCCGTTGAACCATTAAAAACGCCTTCTCCTTTTTGCCAAAATGAATCAAGCTCATAGTCTTCTTTGTCCAAAATATAAACTGACAAATACTGGTCTCTCAAGTCAACTGAAAGTCCAACGACTATTCTGTCATTCGAATAGACCAAGCTACCACCAAGGCTTTGCTCGTATGGCGGTAGGTCATTGTAATTATGAATTAAATCAAAATCCGTTGATAGAAATTGAAATTCCTGAATCAGTCTATTAAAAAGTGAATTTTCTCCATCTGGTGCTGAATAACCTTTTTTTGATAGATATAAATCATTGAGCCTGTCTCTGTCAAGCCATTTCTCGCCCTTTATGATTTCAGTGTTGTTCAGTAGAGTTTCTTTTCCATACTTGACAATCGCAAGCTCATATTCTGGCGGATTATATGGGTTAGACCGATTATGGTCATCTATTCCATTGTAAAAGTCGATTTGATAGAAAGGAATACAATTTTCTATGTCCTTGTAGCTTGGTTCTATTCCGTCTTTAAGTCTTTTCAAATGACGATACACTACCGTACTATTTCTGTGAAGTACGATTTCTACTTGTCGGCTTAAATCTTTGTTAGTGTACTTTACGAAATAGAATTTTGGTCCACCCGGGTATTTGTCAGTTTGTGTTGAAATGTCAAGTTGGTAACCAAAGTCGTCTAATAGAAATTTGTAGAGTTTCTCAATTTGTCGGATTAAGTTCAAACGCTCCGCTTGAAGTCCTTTTGGCTTATCCTTAAATAGGTCTTCTATGTTGTCAAGCAGTGTCATTTTTTATTGCGGCTAACAGGGGTTAAACCCAGTATTGCGTTTAGCGGGTTTACTCTTTAACATTTTACTATGTTTTATTCGGTATTTCATGCAATAACCCACTTTTTGTAAATTGGATAAACAATCATCGAGCGAAAGTAATATATGATGACGTAACAGGACAATGTATATTTTAGATAAAATCAGTGAAAACCAAAGCTATTATGCTAAGAGTAATATTTGAACATTTCTCCAAATAAACAAGAATATTTACTACAAGAAGGCTTTGCAAAACCCGATACACAAATTAAAAAGTTTAAAATTCGCCTGCCCCTAAACAAGTGCGGGATTTCCACTATGTTCCAACTTTTCGTTAGGAAATTTGTCCATAATACCATTATTGACTGCATTTCCCGCCTTAATCAGACAATTTTTAACTCTTTTTTCTTTACGCACAGGGTTTTGCAAAGCCTTCTACAAGAATGT
>JACNKV010000077.1 GCA_014381855.1 Fidelibacterota bacterium
ATTGCACTCCGCAAAGAGGACTGATTACTTTCTAGGCAATGTTTCGTCAAATAATCATCATTTTAATCGCATTAATGCACGTGGGGCTGTTTGGGCAATCTCATGATAGGGATTATCAGAAAGAATTGCAGTTCCAAAGTAAAGCTGTCGAATCGCTGAAAAGAGAAATTGCAGCGACTCGAAAACGCATTCAAAATGAAGCCAATCGTGAAAAGTCTGCCGCAAGGCGCATCTCTGATTTGGGTGAAGAGATATCCCTACTGGACAGATTGATAGGGGAGATTAAAAAGGAGGCGCAAAGAACCCGTGCTGAAATATCCAAACTCGAAGGCAGGTTGTTCGCAAATAAGCAAGAATTAGACAACCTTCGTGAACGATATGAAAAAAGAGTGGTTGCGACCTATAAGAGGGGGAAGCTCTCATCCTTGGAAAAAGTTCTAAGTTCTACGACATGGCGACAGGCGGTGTATCGCACCAAATATTTGAAAGTTATATCAGATATCGAGCAGCAGATGCAAAAACGCATACGTTCACTTCTTGTCAATATTGGGCAGGATAAATTGAAACTGGAAGCTGCACTGAGGAGGAATATAGCCCTTAAACGAGAACAGGAGCAGCAAAGAAAGTTCATCCGACAGAAAAAAGTGGTAAAAGAAAAAGAGCTGAGAAAAATCAGGGAAAGCCAATCTGAGCTGGCGAATTATTTGAACGAGAAAAAAGCAGGTTTGAAACAGTTAGAGGAAGTCCAGAGGAAGATTTTACAGGATAAAGCCAGATTTGAACGCGCCGAAAGAATCAGGCGCCAGCAGGAGGCGCTGCGTGCAAAAAGTTTTTCGGAACTGAAAGGAAAATTACCTTGGCCGGCCGGAGGAAGAGTCGTCGCCAAATTCGGTAGGCAATGGAATTCAAAACTGAAAACAACAACAGAAAATCCGGGGATTGATATTAAAGGGAAACCCGGGTCTGAAATCCGAACGGTGTTAAACGGCGTCGTGACGACAATTACGTACATTCGCGGATACGGCACCACCATCATCGTTGATCATGGCGGTGGATTTTATACAGTGTACAGCCATGTAACGAACATTCAAACCAATGTGGACAGTGAGGTTCGTGCCGGTGATGTGATTGCCTATATGGGTGATTCCGGATCAGTGAATGGTTCAATGCTCCATTTTGAAATATGGGGTAAAAGTCAAAAGTTAAACCCGGAAAAATGGCTGGGAAAGAAATGAAATTTGTGATCTACCATGATAGGAAAAATAACCGCAAAGTCTGCAGAGTACGTACGTGAAAGACACAAGAGAGTTGTCAATGGGTTATAAAAAACATTACGACCTTTGCGTAAGTTTTTGCGCTCTTTCGGTTTAAAAGAAGAAGAATAATCACGTGAAAAAAACAGTCCATTTACAACCGATTATTTCGAAAACGCTCCTAAAGACATATCAATCGGGGCGCATCGGAAGCGCCTATCTTTTTGCAGGACCACGCGGGAGTGGGAAAGAAGGAATCGCCGCAGAATTTGCATCGTTACTCAATTGTGAACAGCCGAATGCAAAAGGACGATGCGAAAAATGTTCATCCTGTATTCGCTCGAATATACTCCAACATGAAAATATTAAATTTGTCGTACCGATTCCAACGCCTACGAAGGACAAAACGTCTAAAGACCCGCTCAAAGGATTGAAGACGGAAGAGTTGAACTACTTCACTGAATCATTGCAAAAAAAAGCAAAAGACCCTTTCTTCAAAATTCGTGTGCCTCGTGCGACAAGAATTCTTCTAATATCTGTGCAGGAATTGCGAAAAATACTTTATCTAAAGACCCTAAACAAAGGACGAAAAGTAGTGTTGATTTTTGACGCACATCTTTTATCTGCCGGGCAGGGTGAAAGTGCAAATGCATTGTTAAAAATACTGGAAGAACCTCCGAAGAATACAACGTTAATTTTGGTCACAGACCATAAACCGGAGTTGCTTCCGACTATTCTATCCCGATGCCAACACGTGGATTTTCCGCCCATCACAACCCGCGTCATCGCTAATGAATTAACAAGCAGAAATATTGAGAGTGAGCGTGCAGAGTTCATCGCCGGGCTTGCAGAAGGAGATATGCATCGTGCATTGGCATTGTCTAATCAATCGATGAATGATATCCATGACCTAATCAAATATTTGGCTGGAGTTGTTCAATCCAATGATGGAAAAACATGGCGTAAATTTGTGAATGATTACAGTAAAATGGCGAGGTTTAAACCCGAAAAATTCAATTTTCACTTTTATCTTCTTCAGCTATGGTTTAGAAGCACATACCGTTTATGCAATGGAATAGCGGATGATCTACACACAAATGATTTAAGTCAAATGATGACGAAACTCAGTGAAAAGTTTCCTAATGCTGATTTAACTAAAATCGATATGCGGATAGAACACTTACTCCTCTCAGGAGGGAAAAACCTTTTCATGCCACTAGCGTTAACCAATTTACTCATCGAAATTCAAAATAATCTTAACGGAAAAAACTATGTCAGAAACTAAGAAATTTTACGTAACCACACCAATTTACTATGCCAACGATGAACCGCATATTGGGCATTCCTATACGACCATTCTTGCAGATGTATTAACGCGATATCATCAATCCGCCGGGGAAGAAACCTTTTTCCTCACCGGGTTGGATGAGCATGGATTGAAAGTCCAGCAGGCGGCGGAGGCGAACGGAATCGACCCACAAGATCATTGCGACAAGATGGCGCCAAAATGGAAAGCACTGTGGGAAAAACTTCATATCCGGTACAGCAATTTCATCCGTACCACCGAACCACGACATGAAAAAGTGGTGCAGGATGTTTTGAATAACGTCAATGATGCCGGTGATATATATGTGGATGAATACGGCGGACATTATTGTGTAGGCTGTGAGCGGTTTTACACAGAAAAAGAATTAGAAGGTGGAAAATGTCCGCAGCATGAAAAAGAATTGGAATTCATCACTGAGAAAAATTATTTCTTCAGAATGAGTAAGTACCAGCAGCAGTTGATCGATTATATAAACGATAACCCGGAGTTCATCCAGCCGGAGCACAGGAAAAATGAGATTCTTGGGTTTTTACGCCAGCCCTTAGAAGATCTATGTATTTCCCGTCCGAAAAGCCGATTAAGTTGGGGTGTAGAACTTCCCTTTGATAACGATTATGTTACCTATGTTTGGTTTGATGCCTTATTGAATTATGTGACCGGGCCGGGATATGGGAGCGATGCGGAATCCTTTGAAAAATGGTGGCCTGAAACTGTCCATCTAATCGGGAAAGATATTTTGATGACACACGCTGTGTACTGGCCCACGATGCTGATGTCTGCCGGAATTCCGCTACCCAAAACGATTTTTGCACATGGCTGGTGGCTGATGAAAGAATCCAAAATGAGCAAGTCGCTCGGAAATGTGGTCAATCCGTTGGAGTTGATTGATGAATACGGTGTAGATCCTGTACGATATTATCTCATGCGTGAAATGGTTTTAGGGCAGGATTCTAATTTCACGATGGAATCGTTTATCAAACGGTACAACGCGGATCTTGCGAATGATTTTGGTAATTTGTTAAGTCGGGTCAGCCGGTTAATCGAAAAGAATTTTGACGGAAAACTTCCTGATTGGGGTACGCAAACTCCGGCGGAAGAAGAGATTAAAAAGTCTGCTGTGTCTACGGCATCCAACATGAATGCGTTAACCCATGCCATGCGGATTAACGAGGCGATCGAAGAAACGATGCAGTTTATCCGTAGTGTGAATCGATACATGGAACAACAAGCACCGTGGAAACTTGTGAAAGAGGACAAAGCAGCCGCAGGGCGTGTGTTAATAACCGCCGCAGAGGCATTGAGAGTTGGAGCGTTACTGCTGAATCCGGTCATGCCAAATAGGACATTAACCGTTTTGGAAACGCTTGGTGCCGTGGGAACGGAATTAAAATGGGGAGGACTTATCCCCGGGAATGAGCTAAAAAAACATCCGCCGCTTTTCCCAAGAATTGAGGTTGAGAATAAAACGAAGACGAAGACTAAAACTAAGACAGATGCAAAGGAGAAGAGCGTGGAAAATGTCATTACCTTTGATGAATTCCTGAAAGTGGAATTAAAAACAGCAAAAGTCGTTCAAGCTGAAATAGTGGAAGGTGCTGACCGTCTATTGAAACTTCAGATCGATGTTGGCGGGGAACGACGTCAAATTGTTGCAGGAGTGGCAGAGTTTTACAGCCCGGAAGACTTGCTCGAGAAAATGATCGTGATCGTGACCAATTTAACACCGGCGAAAATTCGCGGAATTGAATCCAACGGAATGTTACTTGCCGCAAAAAAAGGGAAGAAACTCACCTTAATTACAGTCGAAAATCCCGAAATCGGCAGCGGTGTTTCTGTCGGATAAACGTTGAAATATCTTACTGATTCCCACTGCCATCTTTTTTTTGATGGATTAATAGAAGACATCCCCGCTCTTATTGAGCGGAGCAAAGCTGCCGGTGTTTATCGCATGATCTGTCCCGGAATAAATTTGGAGTCTTCACGGGAGAGTATGGTGATTGCCGACACACATTCTGAGGTGTACGCCACAGCCGGAATCCACCCACACGATGTTGAAGACGCTCCGGAGAATTATTTATACCAGCTGGCGGATATGTTAATACATCCGAAAGTGATTGCAGTTGGTGAAATCGGTTTAGATTATTTTCGTAATTATTCTGATCATTCAATTCAGAAAAGAATGTTCCGAGAACAGATAAATTTAGCGATGACGCTTGATTTACCCATTGTGTTTCATAATCGGGCATCGGATGAGGATGTCTTGAATATTTTACGTGAATCCGGCTTTAATAAAGGAGTTGCGCATTGTTTTTCCAGTGATGTAAAAACCGCCCAAGCATTTGTTGAGATGGGGTTTTATATTTCATTTGCCGGAAATCTAACTTACAAAAACAGCGGCTTGAGTGATGTGGCTAGAGAGATTCCGTTAAATCGAATTATGTTGGAAACCGATTCCCCGTTTTTGAGTCCGGTGCCGTTCCGCGGAAAACCGAACGAGCCCGTACGAGTGAGTATTATCGCCGAAAAACTGGCGGAGTTCAAATCATGCTCTTTGGAAGAAGTTGCAATGGTTACAACAGAAAATGTGAATACACTGTTTGATTTAAAGCTCAATTCTCAGTGAGTTTTGTGGCAAAAAAATGAAAACTGATCATCCCTTCCGAAAAAAGTGGGGGCAGAATTTTCTGGCAGATACAAATCTTCTGCAAAAAATTATCCGAACGGTTGACTTGCAGCCGGATGACTACATTTTGGAGATCGGTCCCGGTGAGGGAGCGCTAACAGAACGTATATTACCTGAGGTTGCGGAAATGGCTGCGGTGGAAATCGATCCGTTGTTGATAAAACATCTTCGGTCAGCGGAGCACTTAACAGATTGCCACTTCATTCACGCGGATGTATTGTGGCTGGAGCTTGATACGCTGCCGATTGAGAGACCGGTTCGTGTGATTGGAAATATACCGTATAATATCACATCGCCGATTTTGTTTTGGCTGATTGAGCAGCGAGAACACTGGGCGGATGCATTTATGATGGTTCAAAAAGAAGTCGCGGACAGACTTACCGCAGAAGTTGGTACAAAATCTTACGGTCGATTGACGGTGATGACATCAGCATTTATGGACATCGAACATTGCTTTACGATTCCACCAGATGTATTTATTCCGCGCCCAAGGGTAGATTCTGCAATCATCAGACTAAGCAATAAGCAAAATCCTTTGATTGAAAAAACTCGGTTTAACCGATTTGAATCATTAGTAAAAGCAGCATTTTCAAGCCGCCGGAAAATGTTGAGAAATACATTAAAGGGATTTGACATTGATTCCAAGGTCATTGATCTGTCCAGAAGACCGGAAACACTGACAGTTGAGGAGTTTATAAAACTTCTATAAACAAAATATTCAACATAATAATTCAATACTTTGTGTTATATTTAAAATTATGTGTAACTTTCCAGGCTAATCTTGAACGAATATTCAAGGAGTACACATGGCAAGAGCAGCTAGAGCAATAAATGAATCCAACCGTAGTCTGAGCCGATATCTCGAAGAAATCGGTCAGTATGAACCGCTGAAACCGGCGGATGAGGTTATATGTGCCCAGTTGATTAAAAAGGGAAGCATGCCCGCCTTAAAGAAGTTGACAGAAGCGAATTTGCGTTTTGTCGTTTCGGTTGCCAAAGATTATCAGGGACAAGGACTTCCACTCACAGATTTGATTAACGAGGGAAATTTAGGGCTCATTAAGGCTGCCGGAAGGTTTGATGAAACTCGCGGATTCAAATTTATTTCGTATGCTGTATGGTGGATTCGCCAATCAATTTTGCAGGCACTTGCTGAACATTCCCGTATTGTCCGGCTTCCGTTGAATAGAGTTGGGACGATCAGTAAGATCACAAAAACTGCTGAAAAATTGGAAGCAGAAATTGAAAGAAGTCCTAACGAGGAAGAGCTTGGACGTCAACTTGAGATGACCGGTGTTGAAGTGATTGATGCGATGCGTATTTCAAGAAGGCATCATTCGTTGAATGCCCCGTTTAGAGAGGGTGAGAAAAACTCTCTGATTGATGTGATAGAAGATGACAAGCAAACATCTCCTGATGAATCCTTAATGTCGGATTCGTTAAAAGATGAGATTAAGCAGGCATTGGAAACACTGAAAGACAGAGAACGTCAAGTTATAAAAATGTACTTTGGCATTGAACGAGATTACGCATTGACATTAAATGAAATAGGGGAAGAATTTAATTTAACACGAGAACGTGTCCGGCAGATTAAGGAAAAAGCCATTCGCCGGCTTCGTCATCGTTCTCGAAGTAAAGCATTAAGAACGTATTTAGGATAAATCCGAACGGAGGAGGTGACATTAAATAATGGTAGAAGTAACAGTCAGAGACGGAGAACAACTTGAACGTGCATTACGCCGCTTCAAAAAGAAGTGGGAGAGAGCCGGCGTCCTCCGAGAACTGAAGAAAAAATCTTTCTATGTGAAGCCCAGCGATGAAAAACGCGTTTCACGGAAGAAAACCATGCGCCGCCTAGCTCGATTTGCCCGGTACGCAGCTCAGTAAATAATTACATTATTTGTATAGAAAAAGGTTCGGGGTTTCCCGAGCCTTTTTTATTTTTACCCCATGATTATTCGAAGTATATCCGGTGTTCGCGGAATTACCGACACAAACTTAACTGAATCCACGGCGCGAATCTATGCGCGTGCTCTTCATCACATACTTTCACACGGCGTTATTATGGTCGGCATGGATGGCCGTCCTTCAGGTCAGTTTTTAATTCAGGCCTTCGTTGAAGAGTTATCTGTTCACGGCAGGGATGTAATTGTCTGCGGGATTGTTCCCACACCAACAATTCAATTTATGGTTGAACAAACGGAAGCTGTCGGGGGCGTTATCATCACGGCCAGCCATAATCCGGCAGAATGGAACGGATTCAAATTTGTCAGAGAAGACGGCGCATTTTTCCATCTCGATCAATGCATTAATTTGTTTGACAGGGTGGATGAAAAACCCGAACAGCAAACCGCCGAACGGCGTGGAATGATCTGGATGGAGAACAATGCTATCCAAAAACATGTTATCCATAATGTCAGTTTGAAATGTATTGACAGTAACGCCATCCGAAAACGGCATTTTAAAGTTGTGATCGATGCCGTGAATGCAGCCGGTTCAGAGGCATTGCCGATGATGCTGGATGCCTTGGGATGCAAAGTCATCGAACTGTATTGCGATCGTACGGGGGAGTTTGTCCGTGGGACAGAACCACTCCCGCATAATTTGACAGACCTTTCAAAAGTAGTCGTTGATAACCAAGCCGATATTGGTTTTGCCGTTGACCCCGATGCCGACCGATTAGCCATCGTCGATGAGAAAGGTCATCCGCTGGGAGAAGAATACACGCTTGCCATCGCAGGAGAGGGATATTTAAAGACTACCAGTCGTAATGAGCCGTTCGTGGTAAATATGTCCACATCAATGGTGTTGGAAAAGATGGCAGAAAAATATGGTGTAGCTGTAAAACGCGCTGCTGTCGGAGAGATCAATGTGGTTAATAAGATGGAAGAGATCGGGACCTTGTTTGGCGGTGAAGGGAACGGCGGCGTGATTTTGAAGGAAGCGCATCTTGGCAGGGATTCACTGGTGGCGGCAACCTTAGTGCTGAATAGATTGGCTCAAGTACCGGACCCGGTAAGCAATATAAAACTAGCTTTGCCGCAATTTGAAATTGTAAAGGATAAAGTGTTGCTTACGGATGTTGATGTGGAAATGGTGCTGCAGAAAATGCGTGCCATGTATAGTGACGCGGATATCAATACGATTGACGGAGTGAAATTTACCTGGAACACCTCGTGGGTTCATTTACGGAAATCCAATACTGAACCGATTATGCGGATTTATGCTGAAGCCGAAACGGCGGAAAAAGCTCAAGATTTAGTAAGTAAAGTGAAGCGTCTGTTTAACTGACAAAAAGGTCTACATACCAAGTTAGACTGGATTACCTGACTCAGTCTACCTGTTGTCCCTCTACCTTATTCTCTTAATTCATTAAAATAAATTTTCAAAAAACCCTTGACACCAACGGTTTGCTACGCTTAAACTTGAACAGATGTTAAAAGCAAATGAACATATGTTCTAATGAAAAACACTGAAAAAGACAACATATCACTTTTGGTAGAGACCGCCCGCTTATATTATGAGCACGGGTTCACGCAACAAGAGATCGCCGACAAATTTGGCATTTCGAGGCCCGGTGTATCCCGCCTATTACAAAAAGCTCAAGATGTTGGGATCGTCCAGATTAAAGTTGTTGATCCAAAAGACTCAGGTTCTCGCTTAGAAAAAGAGATAATTGACAAATACGGCCTTAAAAAGGTAATTGTTGTCCCTGCGCATAATAATCCGGCAACAATAAAAGCAAGACTTGGTAAA
This sequence comes from Fidelibacterota bacterium, assembly GCA_014381855.1. Taxonomy (GTDB): domain Bacteria; phylum Fidelibacterota; class Marinisomatia; order Marinisomatales; family JACNKV01; genus JACNKV01. The sequence continues at coordinate 9,020 of JACNKV010000077.1, forward strand.
GCCACCGTTGTCTTTTTAGATCAGATCAATCATGAAAAAATGATCCTTGGAATATCCTGGGGAACGACGATGCAGGAAGTTGCCCGTCAATTGAAAAAGCAACCGATAAAAAACAGTATTGTTGTCCAGTTGAATGGCGGGATATCGAGAGCTGAATATGATACGCATGCCAGTGAGATCGCTAAAAGTATCGGTGAAAAATATGAAGCAGTCCCGTATTTGTTACCTCTTCCGGCAGTTGTCGATCGATCCGATTTAAAAACTGCAATTATTTCTGACAGGAACATTAACCGAACGCTTCAATTCGCAAAAGAAGCAAAAATCGCTGTATTCACCATCGGGTCTTTCAGTCATGACTCCGTGTTAGTAAAAGCTGATTATTTTGATAAGAAAGAAGTTGACGATTTAATCAATCAAGGTGCGGTTGGAGATATTTGTTCACGTATCCTTAATCGGGATGGTGAAATAGCATCCCTGGGATTAGATCAGCGCACGATAGGGATTGAGTTAAATGATTTAAAAGCCAAGGAATATGCGATCGCGGTCGCGGGCGGTAAAGATAAATTAAGCGCTATTCAAGCCGGACTTAGGGGAAAATGGTTTAATTGCCTGATAACCGATGAATGGATAGCAAAAAAATTATTAGAAGAGTAAATATTATGAATAATAAACGTATAGCTCTGGGTTGCGATCATGGCGGATATGATCTGAAAATAAGTATCAAAGGTCATTTAATAGGAAAAGGTTTTGATGTGACAGACCTTGGTACAGACAGTAAAGATTCCGTTGATTATCCGGAATTTGCCAAAAAAGTTGCCATGCATATTTCAGAAGGAAAAGCCGATATCGGAATCATTGTTGACGGTGCCGGGATTGGTTCATCCATGGTTGCCAATAAAATTAAAGGAATCAGAGCCGCGCTTTGTTATGATATCTCCAGTGCAAAAAATGCCCGCGTGCACAATAATGCGAACGTGTTGACGCTGGGCGCAGGGCTCATCGGGGCACCGCTGGCGAACCAAATTGTGGATACATTTTTAAAACATGAATGCACCGCTGACCGCCATTTACGGCGGGGGGGGATGATAGACGGCCTGGATAATACCTCCGCAAAAGAACACAGTCACTATTCAAAAGAGAAGGAGAAAGCTTCGATGAATATTTCAACCGAAGACCTGACAAAGATCGCCGGAAAAGTAAAAGAATTAATGAATACAAAGATTCCCATGAACCATGTTCATGATGATGCTCATGAAAGTTCGGAGATGGTGTGTCGTTGTGGTATCCACATTGAACGGAAACCTGAAACGCTTCGTCAATTTATGGATTTCGGGGTATCACGAATAGGGGTTCATAATGGGACCAATTGTGAGAACGTACCCAGTGATATTGCAAAATGCATCGATCATACGATTCTTAAACCTGACGCAACCGAAGAAGACATTAAACGAATTTGCGCAGAGGCAAAAGAGTATCATTTTGCATCCGTGTGTATTAGTCCAAGCTATGTGAAACTGGCAGCGGAAGAACTTAAAGGGACGGATGTGGACGTTTGCACTGTCGTTGGATTTCCTTCCGGTGCACATCGGTCAGAAATCAAGGCGATGGAGACAAGACAGGCAATTCGTGACGGCGCAACAGAAATTGATATGGTCATCAATGTCGGCGCATTAAAGAGTGGCAATGATGATTTAGTTTACAGAGATATCCGTGGTGTACGGGAAGCCTGTGTAGACGGTAGCGCGATTTGTAAAGTCATCATTGAAGCGGCATATTTAACAGATGATGAAAAAGTCCGAGCAATTCAACTTACAAAAAAGGCACGGGCACATTATGTAAAAACATCGACTGGATTTGGTCCGCACGGCGCAACAGTTGAGGATGTGTCCCTGATGAATCAAATTGCCGGACATGCAGGGATGGGAATCAAAGCTGCCGGCGGCATTAAATCCTTGGATGATATGAAAGAAATGGTTGCGGCGGGAGCGACACGTATTGGTGCGAGTGCCGGGATTAAAATCATCAGGGAAGCAAAATCTGTCACAATGTCAAATTGAGTTTTAGCCACTAAGACCAAAAAAACGCCCAAAAGAGAATATGGCAAAAATATGTATTTACTAAATAATCTTTCGCGGTTCTTAGCGAACTTCGCGGCTAACAAATCAAACAAAATGGAGAACGAAAATGGTAGACCTCAGAGCTTATGTATTTTTAGATAAACTTCAACCGCAATATGCTGCCTTCTTAGGAACGGTGGCAAAAGGATTTTTACCGATCGCCGGGATGGCGTCCCTTTATGTGGAAATATCTCCCGGGATCGAGATCAACCGGATCACGGATATTGCCTTAAAATCAACCCATGTTACACCGGGGATGCAAATCGTCGAACGACTTTATGGTATGTTGGAGATACATTCAGAATCCCAAGCAGATGTTCGTCAAGCCGGACAGGCGATTTTGGAGGCGTTGGATTTAACAGAAAGTGACCGGTGGAAACCAAAAATTTATTCGAAGCAAGTCATCCGCAGAGTGGATGATCATCAAACTCAGTTGATCAATCGGATGCGTCATGGAAACATGATTACTCCGGGACAAACGCTTTTTGTGATGGAAGTCCAACCCGCTGCCTACGCTGCATTGGCAGCAAACGAAGCGGAGAAAGCGGCTGAAATCAATATTTTGGAGGTACGGTCCTTCGGAAGTTTCGGCAGAATTTATTTGGGCGGAGAAGAAAGAGATATTGATATTGCATGGCGGGCAGCCGTCAATGCAGTTGAAGATGTGACCGGTAAAGAAGGTCATAAGTAACACACAACAAAAAAGAGGAAAAGAAAATGGCTGAAGCACTTGGAATGTTGGAAACGCGAAGTTTCCCTGCTGCAGTAGAAGCTGCAGATGCAATGGTAAAAGCTGCAAAAGTAGAACTGGTATCTTACGAAAAAACCGGTGGTGGTTACGTTAGCGTAAATATCCGCGGGGATGTTGCTGCCGTAAAAGCCGCCTGTGAAGCCGGTAAAGCCGGTGCCGCAAGAGTGGGTGAAATCGTTGCCGTTCATATCATCGCCCGTCCGCATGTAAATGTAGATGCAGTGATCCCGTTGGGACGTGAAAAAGAAGGCAAAGCTGAATTAAGTAAGCAGTCTTAACTGATCGTCGTCACATGAATCTGGCAAAAGTAGTGGGGACGGTAGTCGCCACCCGAAAAGAGCAGAGCATGGAAGGGCTAAAATTCTTAGTCCTACAGAATGTGGATCTGGATGGGAACCCCAGAGATGGTTTTGTTGTCGCGGCAGATGCAGTGGGAGCAGGAGTGGATGAAATAGTACTCTATGCTACCGGAAGCTCTGCCCGACAAACAGTCATGACAGATAAACGTCCATGTGATGCTGTTGTCATGGCAATTGTGGACAACTGGGAAACCGGCGGTGACTTTATGTACAAAAAAGGAGTAAATGATTGATAGATGGAAAATAGAAAATGGGTATCGTTTCAGTTTTGGGCAGGATACACGTTTATAAAAAATTGGGTACAGGAGTACAATAATGAGCCACAGGTGAATTATTGTCAAATAAAAATGATTCACGCTGTTCATCATTTTACTCCAACCCTAATTTTAAAATAAATAACATTGCAATTCCATCCATTACTGAATAGATAGAAAAATGGATAGTGGTTTTGGTATGATGAAATCCCGATACATAGTAACGATGTTAAGGATCCAAAAGATTAACATTTTTCCTACCCAAATTCATTTTCAACTCTCATGATTTAGCAACTATGTCACAACTAACTGAACAACAAATCAACAAAATGGCCGCGCAGATCTATCAGATGATAGAAAAGCCTTCCATTAAGAAAACCGATAAATCCGAAACTGAACATCAGACGATGGGCGTTTTTCCGGATATCGATTCTGCTGTAAATGCAGCTAAAAAAGCATTCGACGAGTTGATGACGATGAGTTTTTCCAAGCGGAAGGATATCATCTCTGAGATTCGAAGAAGCATGGACATCCATGCCGAGGATTTGGCGCGTCGTGCTTTTGCGGAAACAAAACTGGGACGGTTTACTGATAAAGTAGAAAAGAACCGCTTGGTGATTGAAAAAACTCCAGGTCCAGAAATCTTGGAACCTGTTGCGTTTACCGGAGATAGAGGATTAACGTTGCTAGAACTTGCTCCCTATGGAGTGATCGGGGCAATTACACCGGTAACCAATCCGACTTCGTCTATCATTTGCAACACAATCGGAATGGTATCAGCCGGGAATGCTGTAGTTTTTAACGTACACCCGAATGCAAAGGAAGTAAGTACATACAACATCATTTTGCTGAACGAAGCAATCGTAAAAGCAGGTGGTCCGCCAAACTTGGTAACAACTGTACAAAAACCTACCATTGAAAGCGCGCAGGCATTGATGAAGCATCCCGGTGTCAGACTGTTAGTTGTTACTGGAGGTGCCGGAGTGGTGAACGAAGCGATGTCCAGCGGTAAGCGTGCGATTTGCGCCGGACCCGGAAATCCACCGGTGGTTGTCGATGAAACAGCAGATATTGAGAACGCCGCCCGAGCAATTGTGAAGGGTGCTTCCATGGATAATAACATCATCTGCGTTGATGAGAAGGAAGTGTTTGTGGTTGAATCAGTTGCCGATCAATTGATAAGGGCGATGGCTGCGAACAAAGCGTATGTGCTGAATCCCCAACAGATGTTTGAACTTAGTAAGGTGATTTTCACCAAAGATAACGGTCCCGAAAAACCGGCGGTGATGAATAAATCGCTGATCGGTAAGAATGCACAAGAAATCCTCTCCAAAATCGGGTTGAATGTTCCCGAGGATATTCGGTTGGCAATCGTGGATGTGAAAAAAGACCATCCGCTGGTTTGGACAGAGCAGATGATGCCGGTCCTGCCGATTGTTCGAATGCCGGACGCAGAATCTGCAATTGAGATTGCGAAAAAAGCCGAACATGGTTTTGGACATTCTGCGATCATGCATTCACGGAATATTGACAACCTGAGTAAAATGGCCAGAAGGATGGATACTTCCATATTTGTGAAAAACGGACCGGCTCTTTCAGGATTGGGATATGAAGGAGAAGGCTATTGTTCATTCTCCATTGCAAGTCCCACCGGAGAGGGGATTACGAATCCGCGGAGTTTCTCACGAGAACGACGATGTGTCATGGTAGACCACTTCAGGATTGTATGATTTGGTAAGTGGTTATTCGTAATTGGGCAGACTACTTCAGATTTATAGTATCAAAATTAAAAGGTTTGATTAAATGAAAAAATATCCGGCAATTGCATTATTAGAAATATCCAGTATTGCTACAGGGATTCGTACCGGTGATGCCATGGTGAAAAAATCTCCAATCAATGTATTAAAAGCAGGGACAGTCCATAACGGAAAATATCTGATACTGATTGGCGGAAGTGTAGCCTCCGTGGAAGAGGCTTACGTCGAAGGTCTTGATGTTTCAATGGACCAAATCTTGGACAAGGTCATTCTTTCGGACGTACATCCACAGGTGCACGATGGAATATTGGGGGAAAGAATTCCCTGTAAGCATGATGCAATTGGCATTATTGAGACGACTTCAGTAGCATCAATGATTCAATCTTCAGATGCCGGCATTAAAGGAGCCGATGTAGATATGATAGAAATTCGACTTGCAGATGATATTGGAGGGAAGGCATTCTCCATCTTTGGGGGTTCGTTGGAAGAAGTACAAACCGCTGTAGACATTGCCAAACAGTCGGTGACGAAAGAAGAATATTGGTATCGCGACATGATTATTCCGAATATTCATGAAGACATGGTAAAACAAATCAATTCATCAACCATGTTTTCAAAAACGGTATTTGATGATTTGCACGGCGGAGAACTCTAAAATGAAACTTGGTAAAGTATTTGGAACCGTCACACTTTCTATTGTTTATAAAGGACTTGAAAATGTGCCTATGGTTTTGGTACAGCCGTTAGATAAGAATCAGGAACCAAAAGGCTCACCAATTGTTGCTGCTGATTCTACACGCATGGCCGGGCCCGGAGAGTTGATTTACTACGAGAGTTCTCGGGAAGCTGCGCTGGCGCTTGACCCGTGGTTTGTGCCCGTGGATGATGCTGTGATTGGAATCGTAGACGATGTGCATCTTCTGAAAAATGAGGTAGCTGAATGATTATTGGGAAAGTCAGCGGTGCTATGCATTCCACAATAAACCACACTTTTTATGATGAGCGTAAAACATTGGTTGTTGATAAATTGAATCCAGATGGGAGTTTGACCGGAGATTATCTAATTGCGATTGATACCGTAGGTGCCGGTGCCGGTGAAACTGTACTTGTGATCGATGAAGGCAATTCTGCCCGGCAGATTGTTAAAGAAGATAATGCCCCTATACGGTCAATCATTATCGGGATTATTGATGAAGTTTATGTGAAAATATAACCATTTTCTGTGTAATCATTCAGTTATGGGTGGGATGTCAATGTTTTTTTTACTTAAAATTAAAATTGGAGTAAAATGATGAGCAGCGTGAATCATTTTTATTTGACAATAATTCACCTGTGGCTCATTATTGTACTCCGGTACCCAATTTATTATAAACGTGTATCCTGCCCAAAACTGAAACGTTACTTTTCTGTATTCATTTTTTTGTATCATTGTAAATTGTTGTGTACATTATCGTTCATGTATTACCGAAATTATCCAATTAATGTAAAGGTGAAATAGACATGAGAAAAATAATGATAGTGATAGTAGTTATCTGCGCTACAAGCATATTCGCTCAAACTCACGTTGAAACCTATCGCAGTCTATATACCATTGCGATGGAAGACAGTATAATTACGATTGAAGAGTTAACCTTGTTAAATGCGCTTCAGGCATCTTTTGGGATGGAAGAAGACGAGATTTTACGGATACAACAACAATGGGCTTTATCTGAAAAACGGTCTGAGAGCATCATTCGAAACCACGAAGGCCGTTATTGGATTATCGGACAAAATATGCTACTCGGAAATGGATTGTATGGAAATGCAATTCCCTATATTCTTAATATTGAAGATGAGAAAACTTATTACGGGATACAGTTTTTATTTTTTGCCGGAGGATTTCCTGCCACATGGATGTACACGAAAGAAATGGATGTTTCCTATGGAAGAGCATGGGCACAAAACTTTGGCACGACTATGGGGCTTATTTCAGCATATCCTCTCGTCGCTATGGTTGGTTTTGAGAATTGGGATAAAATAGATCCTCAAGGTAAGACTATATTGACGTATATGATGGTTGCTGCTCCGATTGGTGCTTGGCAAGCAGATAGGCTCTATCGCAAATGGGAACCAACGAACGGACAGGCTCAGTTGATTATAGGTGGAAGTTCGTTAAGCGGCTTTAATACGTGGGGAATTTATACGCTTATCACAGATATCCCGGATGAGGAACCAAGTGAAAATTGGTTTAGAGTAGGGATTCCATTGACGTATGCAGGAACACTGGCAGGTGGATATTATACGCATAAATATGTTATGAACAAACCTTACACAAGAGGGGATGCATCATTTGTGGGATTAGGAACGACTGTCGGAGCATTTTGTTGGGGCTTTTTAACTTCAGCACTAAATATCGAAGAATATCGAACCTGGATGTTATTAGGGTTAGTTTCAATAAACGGGTATACATATATGGCAGATAAACTTGTTCAGAGAGTTGATTTAACCACAGGTGATGCCGGAATAGTCGCACTCGGATCTGTGGCGGGATATTTAGCCTGGATTGGTACAGCATTACTTACAGACATGGATTTGTCGAATGAAAACTTTAGGTTTGTGGATATAGCATCGATAACGGCAGGATTTTATTTTACATTCAAGGCTGTATCCAAAAACAGGTTTGTATCCAAAAAAAGTGATCCATCTCAATTCCGTCTGTCATTCCAGCCGACAATTATGCGCAATGCCGGGAGGTATTCTCCGGGTTTGAATATGACCGTTCGGTTTTGATTGATGTAGTTATAAATAAGGATCTAACACACTAACAGAGTAAATAGTTTTGATATTTTACGGCATGTCTATGCAATCCGTAAAATCTATGGCTATTCTTAATATGAAAGAAAGAGAATGTTAAAAAAAGGAACTGAGTTAGAACTGAAAATTGAATCTCTGGCTTATGGTGCCAGAGGGGTTGCACGGGTGGACGATTTTGTCATCTTTGTGGATGGCGGTATTCCCGGGCAAACGGTCAACGCATTTTTATATAAGAAGCGTAAAGGATTTGGTGAAGCCCGCGTTGTGGAAGTATTGAAACAGTCATCAGATTATGTGGTACCTCGCTGTGAACATTTCGATTTTTGCGGCGGATGCAGAGCCCAGCATCTAGAATACGCCGAACAAGTGAACCAAAAACGCCAACAAGTTGAAAATATTTTTCGTCGTATGGCAGGGATAAAAGATATCAAGATTGATACAGTTGTCCCGTCTGATCCGTATTTTCATTATCGCAATAAGATGGAATTTACATTCTCCAACAGGCGGTGGTTATTACCTGACGAACCGGAAAACGTCGAAAAAGATTTTGCACTTGGATTACACATCCCGAAGCGATTTGATAAAATATTGGACATTAATGAATGCCACATTCAGCAAACATTGGGGAATGGCATTCTAAATTTGGTCAGAGCCGTTGCCAAAGAGAATAACCTAAAACCGTATGATGTGCGGACGCACATTGGTTTTCTCCGTCATTTAGTGCTGCGTTTTGGCGTGAACACTAATCAGGTGATGGTAAATTTTGTGACTTCCTATGAGAATACGGACTTTTTGCAGCCGATTGTAGACGCACTTTTGGAGAAATATCCCAAGATTACGTCCATCATTAATAATGTAAATACACGCAAAGGGGATACGGCACACGGAGAGTATGAAATTATTTTGCATGGCACCCCTACCATTGAGGAAAAAATGGGAGAGTTAACCTTTGAGGTTTCTGCGAATTCATTTTTTCAAACCAATAGTATTCAGGGTGAAAAATTATATGAAATTGCACTGGAAGGCGCTGATATTACAAAAGATGACATTGTATATGATCTTTATTGCGGTACCGGGACCATCACTTTGTATATTGCAAAGTATGCTAAAGAAGTCCATGGGTTTGAAGTAATCGTCTCTGCTCTCGAAGATGCTGCCCGTAATGCCGTTTCAAACGGAATCGGGAATACCTTTTTTCACAAAGCAAATTTAGATACATTTTTCACACAAACCGGGCTTGTTAAAAAACTGCCAAAACCGGATGTCGTCATTGTTGATCCTCCCAGGGCAGGAATGCATGAGAAGATGGCAAGACATCTGGCAAAAATTGGTGCAAAACGGATTGTGTACATTTCGTGTAATCCGGCAACCCAAGCACGCGATACTCGAATTATATTAGACCGTGGATATACATTAACAAAATTGGCTGTTGTTGATATGTTCCCGCATACGGCTCATGTAGAAACGGTTGCAGTATTTACAAAATCCTCTGAATAAAAAACTATTCTATAATAATTCCTCAGGATAGGTTAATTTTCGCCTATGCGTCTGTGGCTTCGTACATTAATTCGTAACAGTTTTTTCCAGATTGGCGCGGGGATTCTTATCGTCATGACTCTGGGAGGGCTGATTTTACGTCTCCTGGAAACAGGAGCGATTATAGAAGGAGAGAATCCTTTTTGGTGGGCGATTGTTACCATGACCACCGTTGGATATGGCGATTTTGCTCCGGAATCTACAAGCGGACGTTTGGTTTCCGTTCTCGTTATGTTTGCGGGGATCTCATTAATATCTATGTTAACTGCGACGATTTCATCTATTTTTGTTGCAAAAAAAATTCGGGAGGGCAAAGGATTGGAAAAAATCAAAGTAAATAAACATATTATTCTCTGCGGATGGAATCGGAATGGTGAGCAAATTATTGACTCAATACAGTATCTGTCTGATGGAAAATTAAATTTGGTGTTGATTAATGAGCTTAGTGAAGAAGAAATCAATCGATTAAAAAGTAAATATCAGAAAATTAATTTGAACTACGTTACCGGAGATTTTACACAGGAGCGCATTTTAGAAAAAGCAAATGTTCGAAGTGCTGAGACAGTGGTCATCATACCAAATCCGGTAAGTCCTAAGGCAAGTCATCCAGATGAAAAAACCATTTTTGCGACGATGACCATCAAAAGCATGGATTCAAATCTCCGAGTGGTTGCGTATCTTCATGACCGAGATAATCTGAAACACATTCGTCGTGCGAATGTGGATGAGGTAGTGTTGAGTGATGATTTTGGTGCCTACATGGTTGCTTCCCATGTGATGGACCCGGGCATCCCGCAGACGGTAGATGTTTTGCTCAGTAATAAATCTTCAACACGATTTAAGCGTATGGCCATTCCGGCGGAATTTATAGGGCGGACATACAATGAATTGTTTGAGAATTTTAGAACAGAAAATAATTGGGTATTAGTCGGTGTGTATTCCGAAGAAGAGCAATTAGGAATTGGTGAAGTTCTATCCGCTGACCCCTCATCATTGGATGCATTTATCGAACGAAAACTCAAAGAAGGTGGTATTTCTCTCCAAGAGGAAAGTAAAGTAAGTACGGTGATAAATCCTCAAAAAGATTATATCATCAAAGATGGCGAACGTGCTATCGTAATTCTGTGAGGTCGATATGGAAATTAAACACATGAAACGTTTCTCAATTTTCAACAATCTTAAAGATCATGAATTAGAATATTTTCGTCAAGTTACGAAAGCTATCCATATAAAAGTAGGTGAGGAATTTATTAGAGAAGGAGAACTTGGAGACTCTATATTTTTATTAGTAGACGGAACGATTGAGATTAATCAGGCATTAACCTTGCCGTTGAGCAAACGAGGGAACGATAATCGGGAAAAATCAATCGTTCAACTCAGTCACAAGCTGAGCCCTCCGCCCTTTTTCGGAGAGATGACTCTGTTTGATGACAATGCAAAAAGAACAGCGAATATCAAGGCATTGACGGATTGTTATCTCATGCAGATTATGAAGGACGATTTGTTTGATATCTGTGACACGCACATGGAAACCGGATATAAAGTCATGCAGAATATCAGCAGTGTGCTTTGCAAAAAATTGGTGACGGCAAATACAAATGTACTAAAATTGACGACAGCCTTTAGCTTGGTGCTTGAACGTTAAGACTAAGACATAAATTATTGAACGATAAGACGACAGAAAAGATTTAATAATGACGCAATTTGAAAAAAGATATTCCCCCGCCGACGTAGAAAATCGTTGGTATGACTACTGGCTTAAACATAATTATTTCCATTCCGAACCCAACCCGGATAAGGAACCGTACACCATTGTAATTCCGCCCCCAAATGTTACCGGTATGTTGACGATGGGGCACGTATTGAACAATACCATGCAGGATATTTTGATTCGTAAGGCACGGATGGAAGGGAAAGAAGCATGCTGGATTCCCGGAACGGATCATGCGTCGATTGCAACGGAAACAAAAGTTGTGAAGATGCTGAAGGAAAAAGGAATTAATAAAGAGGATCTATCGCGGGAAGAATTTTTAAATCATGCTTGGCAATGGAAGGAAAAATTTGGCGGAATTATCATTAGTCAGTTAAAGAGATTAGGATGTTCATGTGATTGGGAACGTGAACGTTTTACCATGGATGGTGGCTACACCCAAGCGGTGTTAGAGTCATTTGTCCGTCTGTATCACAAAGGGATGATTTATCGAGGACATAGATTGGTTAACTGGTGTCCGGTGTCCAAATCTGCGATTAGCGATGAAGAAGTTATCCATCGGGAGGTTTACGGAAAACTATGGTATTTTAAGTACCCGGTTTCAGGGTCAGATGAATTTGTCACTGTTGCGACCACACGCCCGGAAACCATGCTGGGAGACACGGCCGTTGCTATCAACCCCGAAGATGAGCGATTTAAGCATTTAATCGGGAAAGAAATTCTCCTACCGCTGGTGGGACGAAAAATTCCTGTTATTACAGATGAGTTTGTAGACCCGGAATTTGGAACCGGCTGTGTAAAAGTAACTCCGGCCCACGACCCAAATGATTTTGAGATGGGAAAAACACACGATCTTGAGTTTATCAATATCATGAATGATGATGCGTCACTGAACAAGAATGCTCCGGAAGAATTTCAGGGATTGTCACGAGAAGAGGCCAGAAAGAAAGTCGTCCATAATCTGCAGGAACTTGGGTATGTGGTTAAGATTGAAGATTATACTAATAAGGTTGGCTATTCCGAAAGAGGCGGCGTCCCGATTGAGTCGTATATGTCTGAACAATGGTTTATGAAAATGGATGAGTTAGTGAAACCGGCGATAGAGGCTGTCAACACCGGCAAAATTAACTTCCACCCAAAACATTGGGTAAAAACGTACAATCATTGGATGGAGAACATTAAAGACTGGTGCATCAGCCGGCAGTTGACTTGGGGACATCGTATCCCTGTTTATACATGCAGTGATTGCGGTCAGGTTCATGTGCAGGTTGAGTCGCCTAAATCATGTACAAAATGCCAATCGACATCCATCGTACAAGACCCGGATGTGTTAGATACATGGTCAAGCTCATGGTTATGGCCATTTGCTGTTCATTCTTGGCCTCAAGACAGTGACGAATTAAAATATTATATGCCCACAGATGCACTTGTTACCGGCCCGGATATTATCTTTTTTTGGGTGGCAAGGATGATTATGGCGAACGAGGAATTTATCGGCGAAATTCCGTTTAAAGATGTGTATTTTACCAGTATTCTCAGGGATGAGGACGGTCGGAAATTCAGTAAGTCTCTTGGGAATTCACCCGATCCGTTTGACTTATTTGATCAATACGGAACCGATGCAGTTCGGTTTGGGATTATGCTTATGGCGCCCCAAGGATTGGATGTCCTGTTTACTTCCAGTCGTCTCGAAGTCGGCCGAAATTTCATGAACAAACTCTGGAATGCTGCTCGATTTATCCAAATGAATCTTGAAGACAAAACGATCCCGGACATTGATCTTTCTAAAGAAAACCTTGACCTTCCGGAACAATGGATTCTCAGTAAGATGAATCACGCTACCCGTGATCTGAATCGCCAACTTGATCGATTCCACTTTAATGAAGCAGCAAAAGTAATGTATGAGTTTACGTGGAGTGATTTTTGTGACTGGTATATCGAAATTGCAAAAACAAGATTCCGGGGAGAAGATAAGCATCTTGCGGATATGTCTCGGACGGTAGCCGTAACAGTGCTGAAGACTATCCTTAAAATGCTTCATCCGTATTCTCCGTTTATCACTGAAGAATTGTGGAGTCATTTTAAAACAAACGATGAACCGGATCTTATCGTAAGCTCGTGGCCAAAAATAAAAGAAAAGGTCATCAACAAAGATGCAGAAGAAACAATGGAACTCTTGCAGGAAATTATTTCATCCGTAAGAGCGATTCGCAGCCGATTAAATGTTCCACCGGCAAAAAAAGCAGATATGGTTGTTCGGTGTACAGAAGCCAGGGGAAAAATATTATCTGATCATCAATCTGTCATCAAAACACTGGCATCTATAAACAATATCACTTGGGGAAAAGCCGTTGATAAGCCACCACATTCGGCAACCGGCGTCGTTCGGAACATCGAAATATTTCTTCCGTTAGAAGGGTTGATTGATTTGGATAAAGAAAAGCATCGTTTGGGAAAACGACGGAAGGAATTGGAAGGACATCTCGTGGGTGTAAAGAAAAAATTGTCCAACAAAAATTTTGTACAACGTGCTCCCGAAGCAGTTGTTGAACGAGAACGGAAAAAAATTACCGAGATGTCCGAGGAACTTGAAAAAATAAAATCTAATTTGGAGATGTTACAATGAAGAAAATTTTATGGATAATTTTTCTGTCTAATTGCGTTTTTTCACAATCATCCAATGCAACAGTTACACTATATAAAGACGGATTTGCGTTGGTGGCTCAACCGGTGAAGTGGGCACTAAATAAGGGAGTGAACACATTAACGTATGATCTTCTTCCTTCGGGTGTGTTCCCTGAATCGCCATTTCTTGCGTTGCCTAATGCAGATGTGTTATCTCAAACGCTCAACTCAGATGTTTTTCGGAGTCAAGACTACTTTGTCAGTAAATTAGGTGGTGAAGTTGAATTAAAAACAGTTGGCGGAAAATATTTTGAAGGGTCCTTGTTAGAATATTCCTCAAAAGGAATCATGATTCAAGAAAAGAATGACATGATATTTATTCCGGTAGAAAAAATTGATTATCTCATGACAAATGAGATGAAACAACGTCATCGGTTCAAACCCTCTCTTGAATGGTCTGTGAGAGCGAATAAAACCGGAGAGGAAACGGGGAATATTATTTATCTGAGCACCGGGTTTGATTGGAATGCCGTGTATCGATTCATCATGGATAGGTCCACCGGAATGGGGGAATTAATTTCTGAGGCATTTATTACAAACAACAGCGGTATAGATTTCAGCCAAACTGAATTGCGATTAGTTGAAGGAACTTTACACAGAGTAAATCAGGCATTAAAAAGAAGCGGAGCTTTGGACGTTACAAAATCGGCGTTTAGAGTCGTTGGCAGCGATACAGGACCTACAGCACCAAAAAGAGAAAGTTTAGGAGATTACCATGAGTATCTTCTGTCTGACAGACAAAAGTTTTTTACGAATCAACATACAACTGTCAGACTTTATTCTCCGCGTTGGGTAAATTATGAAAAAGAATATGTTTTTGAAAATAGAGAGCGTGTACAAAGAAGCGAACCTTTAGTTGCAGAAATAAAGATTGCAAACACGAAAGAGAATAAATTAAATATTCCTCTGCCTGCCGGGAAAGTTGAATTGTACCATGCAGTAAAAAACGGATCGATTAAATTTGTGGGAGAGGATTATCTGGACCAGATTCCAACCGGTAGTACGGCAACACTGACAGCGGGGCGTGCATTTGACGTCCGTGGAAAGCGCAAAGTGCTTCAATATGACCGGCAGCGAAAAAGCGAAGAAGCCACAATTGAACTTCAGTTGAGAAATACGAAAGAAAAAGAAGTCACCATTCGTGCCATTGAACATATCTCCGGTGATTGGGTGATTCGCGATGCGACAGATATGTACATCAAAAAAGATGCCTCGACCATTTATTTTCCGCTGACGGTTCCTGCAGGCGAAACCAAAACTGTTACATACACCTACCGCAAAGAATGGAAGTAATAATATCTATCGGAATAATTTTATGCAAAACCTACAAAACACGTTAATTGAATTACTGAAAGACGATACCCTTTATACAAGTGCAGGCAAACTTCTCAAAAACAAACTGACGGAAGATGCCCTAAAATTAGAATCTTCTCTTCTCAAATATCTAATAAATAATGACCGCCTGAAAAAACACTTTTTTATTAATGTAGAAAGTACACTTGTTTTTGACAAAGACAAATTCATTCAATTTGTCAACGACAAAGAATTTCTCCCCGATTCTTATACCAGTTTCAGAAATAAAATAGGCTTATTAGACGAAGACGGTAAATACTTTTCAGAAAAGCGGGATGTGGTTTTAGCTTGGCCCTACAAGGATTGCGTATTGGAAGGGGGACAGGACAAAGAAGACCAAAAACG
>JACNKV010000021.1 GCA_014381855.1 Fidelibacterota bacterium
TGACACTAAGACTTAATCAACACAAATACACGCTATTTTTCTACGGGCATTCGTTGTAATTTTTCACCGAATATTTTAAAGGATAGACTTATGAATAGAAAGATACGAATTTTGATGGCAAAACCCGGGCTGGACGGACATGACCGGGGAATTAAAGTTTTGGCGGCGGCTTATCGTGATTCGGGCATGGAAGTAATTTATCTTGGATTACGCCAAACACCGGAAATGATTGTTTCCGCTGCCTTGCAAGAAGATGTGGACGTTATTGCGCTTTCCATTTTATCCGGGGCACATAATACAATATTTTCGCACGTCTTAAAACTAATGAAAGATCATGAATTAGATGATGTTCTACTTACCGGCGGTGGGGTTATTTCCAACAAAGATATGCAAGACCTCCAAAAACTTGGTGTCGGAAAACTGTTTGGACCCGGAACACCTGTGCAAGAAACTATCGACTACATTCAAAATTGGGTGAAAGATCACCGCGAATAAAAAATGGACATTCACAACAAAGCTGAACTAGAACTGTATTTTGCGGATCACCTGGATACAATTTTGTTTCCGGTGTTAGCCGACATTTATTTCACGGAGGAAGACCACTCCCGCGCAAGGAAGGTGTGTGAAATAGGACTTAAACACCACCCAAACCAAGTGGAGGGGCTGTTTGTTTTTGCAAATGTATCATTAGCAGAAGGACAAATTACTGAAGCGGAGCGCTCTCTGAAGAAAATACAAAAAAGTGAAGTGATTCACCTTCAGGGAGCTGTGCTGTTGGCACAGGTACAGGAAGCATTAGGTCGAGCGAAAAACACCATCCGAAAAAGCTGGGAGGCTGTGTTAAAAATTGACGCGAATCACAGGCAAGCCAAGAAAACCTTAGAAACACTAATCGGACAGCATGGGGTTAAGGTTAAGACCGGCTCGCCTGAGGAACGGGCAAGGGCTAAGGAAAAAAAATCAGAAACACCACCTATTGATGAACATTTAGAACCGATGTCGATCAGCCCAAAATTGGCAACATTTACTCTGGTCTCTGTCTTGAAAAACCAAGGATTGTTTCATCAGGCGTTAGAAGTATTATCTGTATTGGAAGAAAAAGGCGGAGACCCGGAACGCTTAGCAAAAGAAAAGCAATACCTTGAAGATCAAATTAAAATTCACATCCCATGAGATTTGTTCCCCTTTTTTTCATAAGAAACACATTAATTACCGTAAGATAAACTCAATTTTTATTTGTAACCAAAAGACTTATCCAAAGGAGAAACTATGAGTGATAAAATATTTTCACGCCGTTTAAACACATTAAAAACCGAATTGGCATCAGCGGGATTAGACGGTATGTTTATTACCAATCTTACAAACGTTCGCTACATCAGCGGGTTTACCGGTTCGGCCGGGGCGTGTCTCATCCTTGGAGATACTCATGCCTTTTTTACTGACGGACGGTATATCGAACAATCTCAAAGAGAAGTAAAGGGGTTTAAGCGGTATATCGACAGTGTTTCCCATTTAAAGAGCGCGCAAATAAACAACTTAATTCCAAAGGATGTTAAACTTGCATTTGAAGCTGATTTTGTTAGTGTAAATCTTTTCCAAAAGATGAAAGCATTGTTCCCGAATGTGAGCTGGGAAAGGTCATCCAGGATTGTGGAAGAAATTGCTGCAGTAAAAGATGAAATAGAATTGAGTGCCATACGTACGGCTGTAGAAATCACAGACAATGTTTACGAAGAAATACTGCCGATGATTCGTCCGGGCGTTACCGAAAAACACATTGCCAACGAATTGGCGATGCGATACAGAAAATACGGGGACGGGGAAGCTTATTCATCCATTGTGGCTGCAGGTCCAAACAGTGCGTTGCCGCATGCAGTACCCGGTGAGCGCGAATTCCAGTCCGGGGATTTTATTGTCATTGATGCCGCTGCGAAATATGCCGGTTATCATGCCGACATGACCCGCACACCGCTAATCGGCCCTGCAACCGATAAACATAAAGAAATCTACGAGATTGTCAAACAATCACAGCAAGCCGGAGTGAGCGGAGTAAAAGCCGGGATGTCCTGCAAAAAGGCTGACGCACTCACCAGAGATGTGATTGAAGCCGCCGGATATGGTAAAGCCTATTCACATTCTACCGGACATGGGTTGGGTTTGGAAATCCACACGATGCCGCGCTTGAGTAAAATGAGCAAAGATATATTAAAAGAAAATTACGTTGTAACGATAGAGCCGGGTATTTATCTGCCTGGATGGGGCGGCGTACGGATCGAAGATGATGTAATTATCCAAAAAGACAGCTGTGAAATTTTGAACAAAACCACGAAAGAATTGATAGAACTGTAATGTGGTGCTAAACACAATATTGTGTTTAGCGGGTTTACTGTGTAATTGATTATTATGTTTTAACCCTAATATCATGTATTAAGCTGAATTTGGTAATCTTCCAATAAAAATTTACTATACATTGAATTCTTTATAATTCTCCAAAGGAATGTGAGGTAAACAATTTATGAGTTTATCAAATACCTCTGTCTTTGAAATATATTTATTTTCATCCAATATATTCTTTTGTTCAATTTTTATCATTCCGAAATAATTCAAAAATCTATCGAACGTTCTTAATGAATAACAGAGTGACTCAGAACCTTCAATTCTTCTATAAGTTGGCTCGATTGAAGGCTCAATTAACGTAGGGAATGCGTTAAAATATTTTTCAGCATAGAATGTATCCAAGCGTTTAGTGTTTCCGTATTTGCTTAATAATATGAATGAAAAACCAAATCCTAATTGTCCGATATAATCATTAGCAAATCCATCAAAGAAACCCCAATTGAATTTTGAGCCAAAAACAGATAATATTTGTTTTAATAATGTGTGGTCATCTGACAATAATTTTTCTCCGTTCTTTGTTAAGCTCAATTTGTTATATCTTTTTTTAACAATGCCGCCAATTTCGAGTAAAATCCTGCTTAATGTAATCGTGTTTGAATCCAATTCTTTACTTAATTTTGTAATCCCCGATTCAATAAAATGCTCTTTCAGAAATCCTTGATTATACACATTTTTCACAATATTTGGAGGTAAATATCCTCTTGATGTGAGCTTTAATTCTCCCCGATCATGTATCAATCCGGATAGAAATTTGATTTGGTTTAAGAGTGGAATTTTTTTGTACTCTGATCCGGTTAATTTATTCAAATGAATCGGGCTTTTCGGTTCGAAGGTTTCATAAAGAATAAATTGCATTTCATGGGGGGAATATCCTTCAAAATCAACAAGTCCTTGATTGTTTTGGTCATTTATTACTTTTTCAAAATGTTTTTCAAGTTCATCCATGTTTTTGTATTCTGGTCAGCATACCACACAACGGTTTGGCTATGGTTAGTACGGGATTTTGAAGGACTGAACTTTCGATTAAGCAATAAAACCCGTATTAAATATAGCCATTGTTGTGGGTATGAGCTTTATATTAGTCCTATTTTTCTCATTTCCCAAAAGCATTTTTCTGTCGCATTTATATCTACCGAAGCATCGTGTGCTTCGTCAAAATCAACTCCAAATAGTTTTATGTGTAATTCTGACAATTTTGGCCATTTATATCCGTAAGGTCCGGAAATTCTACAATGATTAGTTGAAGATTGCATAGTGCATAACTTTCTTTTCCTTTCAAAGTTGCTATGGATTCTTTTTCTTAAAAATTCCGCTCCAATGATTTTTTCATCAAAACTAATATTGTGTGCTACAATAAAATCTGATTTTTCTACTAAATCATTAAATCTCACAAGCACTTTTTCAAGGTTTTCACCTTCTTTCATAGCCTTCTCTGTGGAAATTCCGTGAATTCTTGAAGAGTCGACAGGGATACTAAAATTTTCGGGCTTAATAATGCAATCGTATGACTCAATGCGATTTCCTTCATTGTCACATAAAATCCACGCAACTTGAATCATTCTTGGCCAATTATTTAAATCCGTCACAGGTGCTTTCCAATTCTTAGGTAGTCCTGTCGTTTCGGTGTCAAAAAATAGATACATATTTATTGTTTTTAATTGTTCATCAGAGTCAGTTTTTGCATTGTTGGCGTTTCGTTGTTTTTTAGTCATTTTCTTCATAGTAATAGGAATAATCAATCCCTTTCATAAACATTTCACGGTCATTTATTTTTGCAGTGAGAACATTTTTCAAAAGCGTTTTTAGAACACTACTTTTTGTAGGACTTAGCATCATTGCGTTCATGTAATCAGGTTTGCTTATTTTACTCCAGTCTACGCATTTTTTGAGCTGTTTTTTTAATACCAAATCCAACCAAATTCGGGTGGTTCTTCCATTCCCTTCCATAAAAGGGTGTGCAATGTTCATTTCTACATATTTGTCTACAATTTCTTCAAATGATGTTTCAGGCATTTCTTCAATTTGTTTTAGTGTATCTCCTAAAAAGTGCGATACAGCAAATTGAAAACCACCTTTTGATATGTTTTTTTGTCTGATTTGTCCCGCAAAATCATAAAGCCCACCAAACAAATACGCATGAATTTGTTGTAACCCATTTGCTGTGCCAACCTCAATGCTTTCTATAAAAGAGCTTTCAAATAAGGCATAAGCCTTTGTTTTACTTTTTCCGTCTATGCTTGATTCACTGTATGTAAACCACTCAATAAATCGGTTTGCTTTTTTGCTAGGGAACTCTTT
>JACNKV010000055.1 GCA_014381855.1 Fidelibacterota bacterium
AATAAGATGTTAGTCTCTATTTTACTTCTTCTATTAACAGGGCTTACGGCGTATGGATATTATGAGGTACACAGACATCAGTTTGCGGTCAATTCAATTCCGATACGAATTCATGTAAATGGTTCAAGAGGAAAGTCCAGTGTTACACGACTGATTGCGGCAGGGCTACGTGCAGGCGGTATAAGAACGGTAGCCAAAACCACAGGGTCTGCTCCGCGAATCATAGATGTCGATGGAAACGATCAAGTCATTCACAGGCTGCGGTCTGCTTCCATTGGCGAACAGGTAAAACTCATTCGGCATTTTTCCGCGGAAAAGCCGGATGCAATGGTCATGGAATGTATGGCAGTTCTACCGCAATATCAGTGGGTTTCCGAACATAAGATGGTGCAGTCAACAATTAGCGTTATTACGAATGTTCGCCCCGATCACCTACCGGAAATGGGACCGACACTGAAAGATGTTGCAAAATCGCTGGGAAACACCATTCCAAAGAATGGTCATCTATTTACGGCAGAAATGGAGATGTCTGCAGAATTTCGGACAATTTCAGAAAGAAAAAATACCGTGATGGATATCGCAGATGAACATAGTATTTCTGATGCATTTATGAACCGATTTCAATATATAGAGCATAAAGAAAATGTTGCGTTGGCTGTTTGTGTTTGTGAATATTTAGGTGTAGATAAAAATATTGCTCTGGAGGAGATGATCCATGCAAAGCCGGACCCGGGCGCATTAATTATACGAAAGCTTCAGTTTGGTAAGCACACAAACTATTCTGTGAATGCGATGGCAGCAAACGATCCTCATTCTACAAAAAAGATTTGGGAGAATATCAGGGAAAGATTTGCCCATCAGAAGATTTGTGTTTTTCTCAATACCAGAGATGACAGAGAATCCCGAACTAAACAATTGTTAAAATTAGCAATAATGGACATAAAACCGGATTTATTAATTATAAGGGGGAATCGGGTTCCTATCCTTCCCGAGCACGCCATGAAAATAGAAATATATAATAACTCAATAAAACCAAGAGAAGTAATAAATTCTTTATCTGACCTGGATAATTATCTTATCTTTTGTATTGGAAATATGGTTGGTTGGGGTGATAATTTTGCGAGTAAATTAAGAGAGATTTCTGTAAATGACTGAAATTGCAATCGGATTTGGCATCGTTTTTAGCTTGGTGCTGACTGAAACGTTGGGTGTGACAGCCGGCGGGCTTATTGTCCCCGGATATATTGCGCTTAATTTACATGACCCATTAAGAGTTGTCGGGACCTTCATTATTAGTTTGATAGTATTTACAATTGTTAAACTATTGGCGGAAAAATTACTCATTTACGGAAAACGACGATTAGTTTTTAGTCTATTACTCGGGTTCTTGCTGGGATACTTATCCAAACAATATATGTATTTCCCTGATGATCAGATTAATCTTTCCGCCATCGGAAATATTATTCCGGGATTGATTGCCAGCTGGATGGAACGCCAAGGGGTGGTGAGAACAATATCCGTGGTGCTGATTACTGCGACAATCATCCAACTCTTATTGATGGTTTTTGGAATGGAAGTCCCACATGTTTAGGCCCGTTATACAAAAAACACGTTTTTTAGTCATACTTGCTTCCGTAAATATTTTATTATTTTATTGGGCATCCCAGTCAATTGTTGTTGAAAAAACAGGTGGTTATAATGAAAAAGTGTATGCGGCAGAGATTATGAAAACTGCCATGGACACACTCCGCTCCCACCAATTGGGATCACGTGAAGTCATGATGGATGATTATACTAACGATCCAAACAGAACGATGCTGGTCGGAACCCAGTTTAGCTACATTACGACAGACAGAGGGGATTTAGATGCTAAACTGACGACGCTGAATCCGAATTTTGCCGCGATGATGGTTGATCTGCTGATGAAAGCCGGAGTGCAAACCGGAGACACAATTGCGGTGACGGTTACCGGATCTATGCCCGGTGCCAATATTGCTCTGTATTCCGCGTGTTATGCCATGGATGTAACACCGGTAATTATCAGCTCTGTCGGGGCATCGCAATGGGGTGCGACCAGCCCGTACTTTACATGGATTGATATGGAAAAAGTATTGAGGCATAAACAGATTTTCCCTTACCAATCAGTTGCCGCATCGATTGGCGGCGGCGGGGATATCGGAAAAGGTTTGACGCGGAAAGGGAAGGAACTTTTATGGGAGGCAATATATAGAAATGAACTCCCGTTAATTCAGGAAGATAATCTTGCAAAAAGTATAGAAAAAAGGATGGAAATATTTTCTAAAACGGTTCCCTCATTTAACTACACAGCATATTTAAATGTTGGCGGAGGTGCTGCAGCCGTTGGTCCTTCAATAAATGCAAAACTAATTCCTGCCGGTGTATCTACGCCATTAGAGTTGAATAAGCTTCTGGGGAAGAGCGTTGTTCGATCCTTTGCAAAACAGAATATCTCTGTTGTACATATTTTGAATATACGTGAGTTGATAGAAAAATATCAGTTACCCATCGCTCCGATTCCGACACCAACCCCGGGAGAAGGAACGATGTTTTCAACGCCGATGTATAACCGATGGATTACGGCTATTGCGTTATTACTTGCTGTCGGATTGTTAGCCGGAACTGGCTATTACAGTCATCAACAAATTCGTGAACGGATGGAGACTTATGAGCCTGAATCAATTTTATAAATATATGCGGCTTGCGCTCATTGGAATTTTTATCCTGGCTAGTGTCATAGAGGGAAAAATGATTCCGCCGGTCGAAACGGATAAAAAAGAAATTCTAACAATTAATGATAAACGCCGGAGTTATTTTCAATTGCACGGAAATTCATTAACCTGGAAAATTACCGGTCCAAAGAGAATAGAAATCATTGCAAGACGAGCCGTACCGCGGAGAGATAACCAAGAAAAAACATTTGGTTATCGGATAACATTGGATACTTTATCCACAGAAATTGTTGAACATACTGCCATACGGTCTAAAGGCGTAACATCTTCACAACATCCCGGGCATGGATATACAAAATCCGGACATTATTCTGTTAAAATTCCGGCTGGGGATCATGTGATTGATGTTCGGCCTGTTCGTGACAGAAGTAAACCGGTTCTCGTAAGAATGATTGAAAAAAAAATTATTACATCAAATGATTCCGGTGAATATATACAAGCAGACTCTACTACCCATCATCTAAGGAGAGGGAATACAAGAGTACGGTATTCTCCATTGTCATATGGTGATACGTTTAGCATAAATCCGATGGGATATTCACAAATCAAAATATACTCCAGATTAGCTTTTCAGCATTGGATGAATGGAGAGGATACGTATCGATTGAGAATCGTTCAGGGGAATCGCATAATCGGAACATATTATTTCTCTTCAGAACGATCTGAATTGAGCGAGGTTGAAGAGGATAAAACAATTATCCCCGCAAAATGGCGTTCGTGCGATATTCAAACGCCGGACAAAAAAACACCCTATTCTATAGAGTTATTAGATGAGGAAAAAACGGTGTATGTTCGCTGTATTGGGTTCCGGAACGAAAACGAAGACCATTAGAATTTAATCACGCTGATGAAAAATATTCCAATTATAATTCTATTTAGTTATGCGTCAATATTATCCGGGCAGCCGTTTCTTAATAGAGTACTAACGCCAATTTATGTTACATCGTCTGTCATGTTTGGGTATGATTCTAATGTGTTAAAGCTGTCAGAATCAGAGATGGATGACGCGGGAGTAAATAAAGATATTTTGGGAGGTATGCAAACCTTTGACAGCGGAATCATCCGACCGGAAATGCAAATAGAATACATCCCAGAATTAATACGCAACCATGAAACCCGGCTTGTTCTAAATGCAAGTCACGCTGTTTATAGTCACTCACGGGATAAATCATATTCCTCATGGTCTGTGAAAATGGAGACACATCTTGGACATTATTCGTGGCTAAAACTCGGGTATTCTTTACAACCGAATATTTATTTACGTCCATATATTGACAGAGACAAAATTGATTTAACTGCACGGTCATGTACCTTTGCAAACGAAACTATTTGGTCATCTGTCTCGTTTCCGTTATTTGACAAAACATGGTTTACAGGGAAGGTGAAGCAAGTCCATCAATACTTCGATGAATCGTTCACAGAATTTGATACAGAAAAACGATGTGCTGAAGGGCGGTTGACGACAAAGATTCTCAATCCTTTTCGGCTCTCTTTATCAGGCGGAATCGCTCACGGGCAAAACACCACACATAATTCGGGATATATTTCAACATCATTTGATCGTTCGTATAATGAAAAATCTATGGCTGGGAGTTTAGCCTATTTACCAAAAAAATGGATATATTCTGTCGGAAATTCCCTGGAATTAACGCAACGGTTTTATACATCAGAAATTATTGATGACCCGGTTCACGCCGGACGTGAACAAGAAGAGATTCAATATCGTTTGTGGATAAAAATGAAACTGCAAGACAGGATATTTCTTGAATTGAATGGGAAATACCGAGAACGACAAACATATTCCGAGTATGAATGGGTTGAAGAGTTTAAAAGTTATTCCAAAATAGATTTTTGGATAACCATCAGCACAAACACATCTTTGGATCTGTTTTATTAATGAGGATAACCATGAAACATATCATTATTTTATTGTCCATCGTTTTGATTGGGGAATCTTGTATAACTCCCACCGAACCTGTCGGAGTAAAATCCACACTTATATCTACGATAGAAACCGGTGGGTATTGCAGGGATATTGCCATCAAGGATTCGCTGTTGGTACTGGCGGCAGATGAGAACGGCTATTTAGCCTATACATTTCATTTTGATACGAATCATGCGTTTATGATAGACACGACATTATTTGAAAACATTGGTGCCGGTGCAGGCGTTGGGTTTCAGGCAGGGATGATTGAATTCCCGGAACGGTATAATTATTTTATCTTTGCCGATTTGTATGATGCGCTTTATTATGTGAATCTGACCGACATTGATTCCTTGGGTAGAGTCCCGTATCCCGGTTCAGAAAACAGAGATTTTATTCGAGGTTTTTGCATCGATGAGAGAAGGGAAAATGAATTATTGATTTACACGTTAAACCGATCCGAAGATGGCAACTCTTCCTTTGTATCCACAAGATTAATTACTTATTTCGATTTATTCATAGGAAATGACGGAAAAATAGAATTATGGGATGCAGAGTTTGAATCCACAGAACAGCTAAATATGTCCGCAAACGATTTATCGGTGGGTAATGGATTGTTGGCTGTTGCAAACTCCCAGCTTGGCGTAGTCGTTTTTAAACAACAAGAGGACGGTATGATTGCAGATACAGCATTTTCTTCATACGCCATTGACGGCGAGGGAGAAGTTATCTCCGTGGCAATTCATCAAGAAAATATTTTTGCAGGCTTATCTCACAATGAAGGATGTGAAGTTACTCAGTTAGATTCTTCGGGTCACATGAGCTCATCGTATCGTATCGCTGAAGGATACTCCGTTAAATCTATTTATCATTATGATGGTTTACTGGCATTGGGATGTGGCAGCGATGGCATATTGCTGTATGAGTGGTTTGCCGATACAAATGAATTTGTTGAATATGGCCGACTTGACGCAGCGTATACATATACAGCAGTTATTTTTGATAACATGACCGTGTTTGCTGCAACACGGGATGGACTACAAATATTTGAAATAGAAAGGTAGATGATGAAACAAATTACATTATTTCTCTTTTTGCTCTCTTCTGTGTTTTCACAGTTTGTTTGGGATGAAGACGGCGTAAAAATTCGACAGGGCGTTCATATCGAATGGCAAAGAACAGCAACAGTTGGTTCCGAGAACGAAATGATCTTTATATGGTCAGATACTCGGTTTGGCGGGCGAGATATTTATGCACAAAAAGTCGATGAAACAGGGAATGCTCTTTGGGCAGAACAGGGAACTCCCGTTGTGCTTTCTGAAGGTCGGCAAGAAGACCCCTTGGCAGTGTCTGACGGGCAAGGTGGTGTGTATATCGCTTGGATAGATTATCGAAATGAACCCGAAAAAGGAGATATTTATGCTCAACATGTTCTGGCAGACGGCTCGTTGGCCTGGGATGAGGACGGTGTTGCATTATCTACAATCGAAGGGGCTCAAACGGCGTTGAATATGTGTGTAGATGGATTAGGCGGGGCTTTCGTAATCTGGGTCGATCAATCTGAATTGAGCGGAATTAATGGACAAATTTATTCGACACATATTTCTTATGATGGAGAAATATTATCCCCGGGGACCGGTGTGCCTGTTGTGACAAATGATGGAGAACACGCCACAATCAGTTTGGAAAATGCAGGAGACGGATTTGCTGTGATGGTGTGGGGAGATATTCGCATTGCCGAAGAAAAAGATATCTATGCCCAGCGGATGGATACCACCTGCTCACCTCTTTGGTCAACACTTGAAGAGGGGGGGATTCCCTTATCTGCCCAATCCGGAATAAAAGAAATCGCCCCCAAAGTAACCCATGTTGTGGGAGACACAACGGTGGTTGTTTGGGAAGATTATCGAAATAATCCGACCAGCGGAGATGTATACATTCAATATCTGGATGGCGAGGGAAATATATTATTAGACCCGAATGGTATTGCAGTGTGTGATGATCCTGCAAAACAGAGTAAACCAAGGGTCAAAGCAGATGCAGAATCTGCATATATCGTTTGGACAGATTTCCGTTTAGATAGTTTTGCCGGGGATATTTACGCACAACGATTTACGTTGGGAGAAGGCGCACAATGGGAAAATACGGGGATGCCCATTTGTACGGCAGGTGGAAAACAAACTCAGCCCCGGTTAACGGTTGATAATGTGGGCGGTGTGTTTATGACATGGATGGATGAACGAAATGCACCTCATCCGGAAGAAGATATCTTTTTGCAGCACCTCCATGCAGACGGAACGCTATCTTTTGCTGAAAACGGAGTGGGTATTTGCGAGGAAGTAAATTTACAGGAAAGTCCGATTGTGAGAATGGATCAACAAGGCGGTGTGTTTGTATTGTGGTCTGATTGGCGTCTTGGGAGCCCGGGGATGTATGTACAGCACATTTCTCAGGACATGGAAATATCATTAGCCCCTAACGGTGAGGAAAATTATTTTGGGATTGATGGAGATGCTATCGCCCCAAAAACATTATATATTGAAGATGATCGTGTGCTGATTTACTGGGAAGATAATCGACTTGGAGGAGAAAATCCGCAAATTTATGGTCAACTTGTCTCAAGGGATTTTTATCTATCCGGGGAGTATAACGGGGTGTCGTTAAGCGAAAATCCAAAACAAACAAATCCGAAAGCGGTTACAGTTGGAGACCATATATTTTTGAACTTTCAAAGTGAAGATGAATGGGGAACCATTATTCAGTATTACCAAGTATTAGATCATGATTTGAATATGATCGGTGATCCGAATGGGACACCGATTTTTACTGTCGAATATCCATCCAATCAGGAATATTCTGAACTGACTGTAGATGAAATGGGGTATGTGTATTGTGCGTTTTCGGACGTACGTGAGACGTGGGATCAGGATGTATACGTGCAAAAATATGATGAATTCGGGATTCCTCAATGGCAAGACGGCGGGATACTCTTGTACGAATTTGCGGAATATGATTACGTCCAAGCACTTGAACCACTTCCCGGAGGAGGATGTGTCGCTGTATGGTATGGAGGTCCGTGGTATAATTTAAACATCTATGCAAAAGCCTTGAATGGTGACGGCGTTGAACCGGAAGGGTGGCCGTCATATCCACTGGTGGTTACCGAAGCAGAAGGACATCAGGAGACTATCAGTGCATTATCGACACCGAACGGTGTTTTTGTTGTTTGGAAAGATGCAAGGAATGCCAATGCAGATATTTTTGGGCAGATTATCAATTATGACGGAACAATCGCCGGGGCAGAAAATGGTTTCATCATTGTGGAAAAAGAGAATGACCAATTAAATCAATCGATGATGCTGAACACATTAGAAGAAGACATATTTTTGTGCTGGGAGGATTATCAAAGCGGGCAGGATTATGATATCGTTTGTACCTCAGTCGATCTCTCTACGCTGGAGACATCAGAGGAATTCGCGTTTGTAGAACTCCCAAGAAATCAGCAGTCGCCGTCTATTGAGGAAATCGATGATACCTACATTGCCGTTTGGCAGGATTCACCGGACAGCAGTACGGCGGATATTTATATGCAAACTTGGAACGGAACCGAATTTGGATATGGAGACAGCGGGCTTCCTGTTTGTGATATCAGTTTCAATCAGATCGCACCAACAATTACCAAACTTTCTGATGAGAACGGTACATTTCTTATGGTTTGGGAGGATAACCGCAGTTCGGGCAAGAACCAATTGAAAAACATCTATGCACAGGTCATTGATTTTACGGTAAATGCCACGGATGAAAATCCCGTCCTCCCGAATGAAATGGCTTTATACCCGAACTTCCCGAACCCATTCAATCCCGTAACCGTGATTTGGTACGCAGTGCCGGCAGATGGGATGGTGGATATTACGATTTATGATGCACTTGGTAGAAAAGTAAACCAGATTGTGGATAATCATAAATCCGCCGGAAACCATCAGACTGTATGGAGAGGGACAGATCAACACGGGATCCCTGCTTCATCCGGTGTGTATTTTTGCAAGATTACAACAGGTGGTCAATCACTAACCCGAAAAATGAGTCTCGTGCGGTAACGAAACGCGGTTACTTCATCAACAAAACTTTCTGTGTTTCGACAAACTTTCCGGCGACCATCTGTACAAAATACACACCGCTTGAGTAGCCGGAAGCATCCCATTTTACTGTGTACGTTCCGGGCTCGGTGATGCCATCTACCAATGTCTCAACCAACCGTCCTGTGATGTCGTAGACACACAAGGTCACGGTACTGCTCACGGATAACTGATAACTGATTACTGTCGTCGGATTAAACGGATTCGGATATGCAGGATTTAGGGAAAATGTAGAAGGAAAAATGGATAAGGGGTCAATACCGACTGTGTACTGAGATTCAAACGCTCCCATGTCTGGTGCTGTGCCATAGTATTCCTCTTCGGTCATGTTTACAAGTGTATCACTTTCCCACACAAAAAATGCAGTACCGGTGTCTATGCAGGGAGAATTTTCCTGTAATGTATAATCTCCGTTTTCAGTGTCGGTGAAAAGCGGACCTAAATCTATATTGCCGTCTTCCCAATAAACCGTGCCGTTATTGTTTGTTACAATTCCTACTTCGCCACCCTGAATATCAGAATAAGCAACAATAATAGAATTGGGAGAATAATTTCCATAAAAATAAACCTCCTGCGGTGCATCATTCCACAAAATACAATTAACCAAACTAGGACTGGAAGAAGAGCAAAAAATCCCGCCACCGCCAAAATCAGCCGAATTACCCGAAATCGTCACATTCGCCAAACTCGGACTGGAAGAAGAGCAATAAATCCCGCCACCAGAATCATCTGCTGAATTATTCGTGATAGTTACATTCTCCAAAGTAGGGCTGGAAGAAGAACCGAAATAAATCCCGCCGCCAACATAAAAAGCCGAATTATTACTAATCGTCACATTCTCCAAACTCGGACTGGAAGAATAGCAATAAATCCCGCCACCAGTAGAAGCCGAACCGTTTGTCAATGTCAGATGTGAAATTGTGGAAGATGTAACACCTATACATTTCATCACGCCGGCAACACTATCTGCATCTAAAATCACATTATCTTCAGATTCTCCTACAAGTGAAACATAGTTTATCACTTCCACAGGAAAATACTCGCCGTTGGTGCTTGGACTGTAAACACCATTCGCAAGATGAATCGTATGCGGATTGGTGCTGTCTGCAAGAATGATGCTGGTTGCATATTGAATCGTTTTAAGCGGAGTCTCTGCGGTTAATCCATCATTGCTGTTATCTCCACTTGGTGAAACATATAAATCTGCATCAACCTGTGGGTTTACTGCATTCAAAATATCAAATGTGAAATTATCCAAAGGTGATGCGTGATATTCAGTTGGAGTCATTACCGTAAATGTATCTACGATGACTGTGATGGTTGAATTAGAATAAATATCCGCTCCGCTTCCACTGCCTGTCCGTCCTGTTGGAGGACCTGTTGTGTTGTTGGAATAGATATTACAACGATTTTCTGATGAAAAACTCGGACTGGAACGTGAGCAAGAAATCCCGCCACCACCATAAGAAGCAAAATTACCCGTTATCGTCACATTCTCCAAACTAGGACTGGAAGAAGAGCAAAAAATCCCGCCACCGCCAAAATCAGCCGAATTACCTGCTATGGTCACATTCTCCAAACTCGGACTGGAATAAAAATAGCAATAAATCCCGCCACCATAAGAAGAAGCCGAATTACCCGTTATCGTCACATTCTCCAAACTCGGATCGGAATACTGCAAATAAATCCCGCCACCAGAAGAAGCCGAATTACCCGTAATCGTCACATCAACCAAACTCGGACTGGAATTTACCACGCAATAAATCCCACCACCAGAATAAGCCAAACCGTTTGTAATAGTAAAATCGCTTATCAGAGTGGTTGTGTCAATATTACTGTTTGCAAAGCGTATCACACTTGCCTGTTGGTTGCCGTCAATTATGCAATCTTCTTGCCCTGAACCGATGAGTTTAATTCCGGTTGTTGCAGGCCAGATGATATTCTCAAAGTATGTTCCGGGTGCGACCAACACCGTATCCCCGTCAACAGCAATGTCTATTCCGGCTTGAATGGTGAGCTGGCCTGCCGGTACGTGGATGATGGTACCGGTTAAAATTGAAGACAGAAGAAGTACCACGAATAGAACTTTATTTTTCATAATGTGCTTCCAAAAATGAATGGGCGGATGAGTAACTACAGAAAGTCTACGACCTCCACAGGATAAATGTCAAGCATAACCGCTCACTTAATCAATCCTCTTTTCATCGTGGGCAATTTTCCTTGATTCCCATTTATTTTTTGCGTAAAATACTTACGAGTAACTTACGAGTATTTGGAGAATATGTCACTTTCATTCAAGCAAAAACGGTTTCTGGATTTTATCCGGAGGCACACCCTCATCCACGGGCAATCGCCGTCTTACGAAGAAATTATGGCCGGGCTGGGGTTCGGATCTCTGGGCACGGTGAATTGGTACGTCCGTGTGCTGACAGAAAGAAGACATTTATATCGGACAAAAGGTCCAAACGGAAAGCGGGCGCTCACCCTCACAGAGCAGGAGCACGCCACGCCCGCCACCCTTCCGCTTTTAGGACTGATCGCTGCGGGATACCCAATCGAAGCACTTGAAAATGCAGAGTCTATCGATGTTCCCGCACCGCTGGTTCATCCGGATAATTTTGTTCTGAAGGTCAAAGGAGACTCCATGATCGAAGAACAAATTGAAGATGGGGATTATATTATTGTCCGTAAAAACCCGACGGCAAAACCGGGACAAATTGTTGTCGCACTCATCAACGGAGAAGCCACGTTAAAATATTATTATCCGACAGACACCGGAGTCGAACTCCATCCGCGAAATCCCGATTATCCGGTGATTCACGTTCACAAATCAGACGACTTCAGTATTAACGGCATCCTGCTCTACTCATTCCGGGAGTACTGAGCCATGCACCGGTCGGTGTTCCATCTTCGGCTGAAAAACTTTGAACTGCAGGCAGAGAGGATGATGGATACATCCCTGCAAACCCGCGCCGTTGCCATCGTGTCTTCTAATCGGCAGGACGGCACCATCGTCAGCCTGTCGAACGAAGCGCAAGAGGAGGGGCTTTATCTTGGTATGAGTCGCTCGTTGGCGAGGCAAATGAACCGCCGCGTGCTGATGTTGCCGTATAATCATTCCCTGTATTCCCGGCTGAACCGTTACCTTTATTCCACTGTGTCCTCCTTTACACCGGTGGTGGAACCCGGCAGTTTCGGTCAGTTTTATCTGGACATGAACGGGATGAACTCAGTGTATAAAAACCTGCAAAATACCGGTACACGTCTTGCACGAACCATTGATGAAAAAACGCATCTCAAAGGCGCGGTGGGGATCAGCACCAATAAATTGGTGAGCACGATTTCCACATCGGTTATTCCGGAAATTGTGCATGAAGTGTTCCCCGGGGATGAATCGTCCTTCCTCTCGCCGCTGGATTCATGGATGCTTCCAACCGTTCAGCAGCCACCGGTGAAAAAAGTCATCCGATTTTTATTTCTGAACAAAATCGTTCATATTCAGTCCGTTGTTCGTCATGAAACCGATGCTCAGGTACTCTTTGGGAAGTTTACAAAAAAAATAACCCTTGAAGCAGAGGGCAAAGATTTATCCGCAGTTCGGCCGCCTCAACTCAAAGAACACATTACGGAACAAGTTGTCCTCCCGACAGATACCAATGACAAGGATGAACTCCGCTCCGCCGTCATGACGCTCTCCGGACAGGTAGGATTCCGCTTGCGAAAGCGTAGGCAAATTGCAAAAAACGTGCGGATGGAGATTCATTACACAGACGGAATTAAACGATCAAAAACAGGAAAATTGGATGCCATTGATACGACATCGATATCTAAAGTATTACAGCAACTATTTGACCGTGCAAACACACGGCGGAATCGTATTCGAACCATACTTGCGGATGCTTCCCGGTTTGCATATCATACAACGCAACTGGATTTGTTCAGCCATTCGGACAGAAAAGATATTCGATTATCTCATGCCATTGATACGATTCGAAAAAAATATGGAATGAAAAGCATCTATTAGTGAGTAGTAAGAAGGCAGAAGAGAGTGAACCCGGCACCCTAACCCACCTAAGACGGACAGGCCCTCCAGAGGCGGGCAGGCCCTCGAACACTTAATCACCCACCCCATGTTTATCCATCTAAATCTTCATTCTAATTATTCTGCCATGCGCGGAACGATGCCCCAGCACGAGATCATCGCTCGTATTGCAAAGATGGGAATGCTAGGTGTTGCGCTTACTGACGTAAACGGATTGTGGGGATTTATCCGATTTGTTCAGCAGGCGAGAGAGGCCGGAGTTCGTCCGATTGCGGGGACTAATATCATCACGGATGCAGATGACATTATTTTACTGGCGGAGAATCAGTCGGGGTATGAAAATCTCTGCCGCATCATCTCTGCCGTTCATGATAACAAGCATCAGTCCGCGGCATCGTTGTTAAAAACCAAGTCCGCCGGAGTGTTCGTTCTTGCGCATCAAAAACACGTTCTGGAGGCGTTATCAATATTCATTTCCAATACGCATTTGTTTGTGGAACTTCGTCCCGGGATAACAGAACAGGAAGCCGCTACGTTGGCAAAACAATACCGCCTAGAGATCGTCGCGACAGGAAATGTTTATTTCCATCGTCAAGAAGAGTTTAAAACACATAAAATTCTAAGAGCAATTGAAGGAAATACAACTTTGTCTGCTCTTCCACCGGATGAGACCGCAGATCATCGGTGTTGGCTGAGATCTGAAAAAGAGATGATTGACCTTTTTCCGAATAGTTTAGAGGCAATCAATAACAGCAGATATTTAGCAGACAGATGCAAGACAGACTGGTCATTTGTGAATACGGTTTTCCCGGGATTGTCTCTGAAAAAGACGCATAAGGCAAACCAGACACTTAAACAGTTGGTGCAACAAGGCGCAAACAAACGTTACGGAAAAACCTACGATGAATTGAACTCCGTTGTAAAAAATCGTATTCAGTACGAGTTGGAACTGATTTTGCAAAAAGGATTCGCTCCGTACTTTCTGATTGTCAGAGATATTGTTGGACAGACAAAGTCCACAATTGGGCGGGGCTCTGCCGCGGCTTCCATCGTCAGCTATTGCTTGTTTATCACGCAAGTGGATCCGATAAAGTATGAGCTGCAGTTTGAGAGGTTTATTCATGCTGAGCGAGAAGACATGCCCGATATTGATGTGGATTTTCCGTGGGATGAACGGGATGATATTTTGGATTATGTATTTGAAAAATATGGTGAGGATAGAACCGCAATGGTGGCAAATCAGGTGTTTTTGCGACCGCGATCCGCCGTACGGGAAGTGGCAAAAGTGTACGGATTTTCTGAAGATGAAATCAAACACATCACAAAACGAATGGGGTATTATGTGTCCCGAACAGATCTTGAAACATGGATTTGCACGGATTCACGATTTGCTGCTACAAAACTGGACGATGCGCTTTGGAATGTCATCCGTGAAAGTGAAAAAATTGTAGGCGTGTTTCGCAATCCGTCCGTACATCCTGGCGGAGTGGTTATTGTGCCGGACGAAATCAGGAAATACGTTCCTGTGTTGCGTGCGCCAAAAGGTGTGCAAATCACCGAGTGGGAAAAAGACCAAGTCGAAGATTCCGGCTTACTGAAAATTGATTTACTCGGAAACCGAAGTTTATCTGTCGTGAGAGACACACTTAAACAGGTCAATTTGAACAAAGGGGCGCGTGTAGTAACCAGCCGTTTTGTAGATTATCACACGATTCAGCCGGTCGGTGATCCAAAAACCGAAAAACTAATGAAAGCCGGGAAAACGATGGGCGTGTTTTACATCGAAAGTCCTGCCACACGGCAACTTTTGGCAAAAGCCGGAAAAGTAGATTTTGAGCACGTGGTGATTTATTCGTCCATTATCCGTCCTGCTGCAAACCGATTTACGAACATCATGCTACACCGCATTCACGGAGAGCCGTGGAAGCTGCTTCATCCTGATTTGGCGTTTCTGAAGGAGAGCTACGGAATTATGGTGTATGAAGAGCAAGTATCGCTTGCCGCACGTATCATGGCAGGGATGAGCTACGCCGAATCGGATTCTTTGCGAAAAACCATGAGCCGAACATCGCTTCAGCATTTGATTTTGGCATGGAAGAAAAAATTCACCCACGGCGCATACGAGCGTGGATATTCTGAGGAGGTTATTGAAAAAGTGTGGGGTATGATTGCATCATTCAAAGGATATTCTTTTTGCAAGCCGCACTCTGCATCGTATGCGATGTTGTCGTTTACCTGTGCGTATTTGAAGGCACATCACACGGCTGAATTTTTGGCATCGGTGCTGACGAACCAAGGCGGATATTATTCTGCGTATGCGTATCTCAGCGAAGCACGCCGGTGGGGAATTCAGATTTTACTTCCGGATATTAACCGAAGCTATCGTGAATATCGAGGAAGAAACCGAAAAATCCGAATGGGGTTTATGAGTATCAAAGGTCTCAAAGAAAACACAATTAAGGAAATATTGGCCGAACGAAACGTCGGTGAATTTGACTCTTTGGAGGATTTTATGATCCGCACAAATCCTGATTTGTCTGATGCAATTGCGTTGACAAATGCAAGGTGTTTCAGAGCATTAGAACCCCAAAAAACACATCGCGAAATTACCTATACCGTTGCGACTTATTGCCTTCAGGATTCATCACGCGAACCTCTTTCAGATTCACCGAATACCGAACCGCTGACATCCGAGGAAAAACATCAACTGGAAGTAAACACATTCGGATTTTCGGTCACACACCATCCGCTAATGCCTTACCAATCACGACTAAATGGAAAAGTTCTCCAGGCAAAAGATATTTCGAAATATGTGGGGAAAACCGTACGCCTTGCTGGTATGTACATCACGAGGAAAGAAGCTCGTACAAAACACAGAGAAGCCATGGAATTTCTCACTTTAGAGGATGAAACAGATATCTTTGAGTGTGTGTTATTCCCGGAGGTGTTTCGGGAATATAGGGATATCATTCACTGGGAAACCCTGTTTCTCATCCGCGGAAAAATTGAAGAAGTCTTTGGCGTATGCACGGTTACAGTGGAAAAATTGGCAAGTCTGAGTCGGATCTTCAATCAGAAATGATTCGTGTCATGTCAACCATGAAATTTGTGCAACCAAGTCTTGCTATTTTGGTCGATAACGTTGTTGAATATTTTTTTAACCGTAGCTTCTGGCTATGCTGAAAATATTCGCCTTGTTATCTCCAAAAATTCCTGCGACTTTTTACACATTACATACTTGACATGACATTAGGAGGATATATGGAGATAAGGGAGTACAGGAGTATGGAGCAAGGAAGACAGGAAAACAAACCACAAAAAACAAATAAATTACAATGGGCAATATCCAAATTTTCAACCCTTCGTCACTCTACCACCAACCCTCATGCTCTTTATGTGGCGAATAATCAAAGATAAATGCTATTCGCGATAATTAGCGTAATTGGCGGTTTTTGGCAGAAGATATTTCATTTTCGATTCTGTGTCTTCCGTAGTAAGTTATATGAGATGCGTCATTTGAAATAAAAGGAATTAACCTTATCTGCGGAAGAAAAACACTCACCTGGGACATGCGTTCCATTATTGAAGAACTTTCCATTGAGGAATGGAAAGCCCCGGAAACGTACGCCCCAAGTTATAATATTTCGCCATCGCAACACGCACCAATCCTAAGGGATACCGGTACACGTTCGGTTCGGCAAATGCAATGGGGTTTGATTCCGTCATGGGCGAATGACCCGTCCGTTGGTTCACAACTCATCAATGCCCGTTCGGAGACGATCTTGAAAAAGCCATCGTTTCAGCATTTGGTTTCAAACCGTCGCTGCATCGTTATTTCTGATGGATACTACGAATGGAAGCGAACCGGAAATCAGAAAATCCCTTATTACATTCGCAGTAAGCATCACCGACTTCTCCCGATGGCCGGACTTTGGGATATGTGGAGTGCTCCCAACGGCAAAACTATTTATTCTTACACAATCATCACGACACCGCCGCAAGATGCTTTGGCGCATATTCATCATCGTATGCCTGCAATTTTACCGTACAAAAATCTAGATATTTGGCTGCAGCACACACGGTCCAGCATTGACAAAGCGGTAGAAATATTAGCTCCTTGCAGAGAAGCACTTCGTGCCCACCCGGTAAGCGCTTATGTAAATTCACCGGTGAATAACTCCATAAAATGTATTGAGCCGGTAGATTCAGCCGAAACGATGGATTTGTTTGAATAGGATGAGGAGAATGAATGGTCATCTACTCATCAACCCATTAATACTCTATGAATAAAACAATATTTTTCACCGGAGCAGGTATATCTGCGGAGAGTGGTGTCCCAACGTATCGTGGACGCGGCGGAGTTTGGGAACAGTATAACTACGAAGAATATGCCTGTCAAGAGGCCTTTGACAGAAATCCTAAAAAAGTTATAGAGTTTCACAAGGTCCGGCGAAAAGCCGTGGGTTTCTGCAAACCGAATGCCGGTCATTTAGCGATTACAGCCATGCAAGGTGCCACGATTATCACGCAGAATATTGACGGACTTCATCAGCGTGCGGGCTCGAAAACGGTTATTGAATTACACGGAAGTTTATGGAAAAACCGATGTAATTATTGTGATGAAACACAAGAAATAATTCCCGGAGAATTTTATTATAAAACACTTTGCAACTGTGGTAGGTATTTCCGCCCGGATATTGTGTGGTTTGGAGACAGCTTAAAAGAACACAACATTCGTCAGGCGATGCATGCGATAGAACACTGTGAGACCTTTATTAGTATTGGAACGTCCGGAGCCGTGTGGCCTGCAGCGGGATTCCCGGAGTTGGCGAAATCACATGGCGCAATGTGTATAGAAATCAATCCTGAGCCGACGGAATTATCATATATGTTTGACGAATGTATTCGGGAGAAAGCGTCCGTAGCGGTCCCGAAGTTGGTTAAACGAATGTTAGAAAAATAATTTGAAGAGTTGTTATTTCATCAAATTTGCTACCACAGACTCTACACCGTTGATAACAAATTGTACTGCGATAACCATGAGCATAATCCCCATGATACGCTGAATTACACGCATGCCGGTTTGACCAATTTTTAACGCCAATTTGTCACCGCCGCGGAAGACGATATACACCACAAGCAATACCAGAACGATCGATAGAAATAACGTAAAATAGCTGTGAATTGCCGGCGCACGACTGGAAAGCAAGATTGCAGCGGTAATCGCACCTGGCCCGGTAATCATGGGAATC
Organism: Fidelibacterota bacterium; assembly: GCA_014381855.1. Classification (GTDB taxonomy): domain Bacteria; phylum Fidelibacterota; class Marinisomatia; order Marinisomatales; family JACNKV01; genus JACNKV01. The sequence goes on from JACNKV010000055.1 coordinate 18,105, forward strand.
CCGATTGGGCTAATGGCAATATCATCCCGATCCATAGATTCGTCTTGTTCTGTTGGTGTCGTTCGGGTACGGCTTGTTTTTGCTTCGAGCATTTTTAATCCGCTGCGAAAGAAGATAATGCCACCCATAATTTGAAATGCCTCCACGGTAATGCTATAAAATTTAAAGATCAGAGAACCCAGCAATGCAAAAACCAACAGGGTAATTCCGGCAGTTAATACGGCTTTCCGCGCAATGGAGATGCGGTCTTCTACACTAAATCGCTCGGTTAAAATAACGAATAACGGGGCAAAACCAAGCGGGTTTACCAGCGTAAATAACGTGGATATACATAATAGAAAATATTCAATTTCGATTTGAAAGAAGCCCGGCATGAGTTTACATCCGTTCCGGGGTAGAGAGCCCCAAGATTTGTAAACCATTTGCAAGGACAATGCGAACAGCAGAAATCAATGCCAGCCGAGCTTGTGTTGTGGGAATATCATTAGTAATTACTTTGCAATCCGTATAAAACTTATGGAAATGCGTGGCAAGTTCCTGCAAGTAGTTGGCAATGGTTTGCGGTTCTAGCGTGTTTAATGCCAGTTCCATAACCTCCGGGAAAACATCCATTTGTTTCAAAAGGGATATTTCAGAAGAATGACTTAATAGAGAAGGATTGTAATCCTTGGTAAATTTATGCCCAAGACTCTCTCCGTGTTTGATTATATTGCAGATTCGTGCATGGGCATAGTGCAAGTAATACACAGGGTTTTGGTCAGAATGATCTTTGGCGAGGTCTAAATCAAAATTAAGATGGCTGTTCATACTCCGCATGATAAAGAAATACCGAACAACATCTGCACCCACTTCGTTCGTTAGTTCGTCCAGCGTAACATAATCTCCTTTTCGCGTGGACATTTTGACTTTTTCCCCTCCGCGAACCAATGTCACAAACTGATGAATGAGTACACGAACTTTCTCGGTATCATATCCTAAAATGTCAAGAGCAGAGAGAACATCCGGATACGTATCAATATGATCTGCCCCAAAAATATCGATGACCAAATCATAGTTTCTGTCCATCTTGTTTCGGTGATACGCCATGTCCGGCAAGCGATATGTGGGTTCACCGGTGCTTTTTATCAATACGCGATCCTGATCTTTCCCGAGGGCGGTGGTTTTAAACCACGTTGCTTTTTCGAATTCGTAAATAAGATTATTATCGCGGAGTTTCTGAAGAGTGTCGTCGATTGCTCCGGACTCATAAAAAGATTTTTCGTTGGTGAATTGATCGTGAATAATCCCAAGGTTTTTCAAAGTGGACTTAATCAAACCAAAGATAATATCTTCTGCCGTTTTGCGAAATATAGGATTCCCTGATTCTAGGTTTTCGCCGTGGGTGTCCAAGACATTTTGCGCAATAGCGGTAATATAATCACCTTGATATCCATCCTCAGGGAGCGAAATATCTTGCCCTAATTGCTGAAAGTATCGTGCTTCTACAGATTGTCCCAGCATACGCATCTGCCTTCCGGCATCATTGAAATAATATTCGCGCGTTACATCGTATCCATGCCATTCGAGAATCCCGGAAACGGTATCACCCAGGACAGCCTGCCGCCCGTGCCCAACAGTGAGCGGTCCGGTTGGGTTTGCGCTGACAAACTCCACGTTTGCTGTTTTGTTTTCTCCGGTACGTCCACGCCCAAATTGATTCCCCTTTTTCAGTATTTGTGAAATAAGCGACTGAAAATAGGCAGGACTGATGCGAAAGTTGATGAATCCCGGAGGTGTAATCGTGATATCGGAGATAAGGGCGGTGTCTACAGAAAGGCATTGTTGAATATCAGCTGCAATCTCCATGGGAGATTTTTTCAATAGTTTCGTAAGCGTCAGCGCAAGGTTTGTCGACAAATCTCCAAACTCAGGGTTTTTTGGAGGCGTGAGTTGGATGCTCTCGACAGAGACATCTAACTTTTTAAGTGCATTATATAAGGCTTGATTCAGTTGATGCTTCATCTTCATCGGCCATTTCCTGCATTGGGGCATCTGCCCACAGTTTTTCTAAATTATAATAGTGGCGTTCACTCGTTTTAAATATATGAACAACGACATCGATATAGTCCAGCAGAACCCACCGTTGGGTCTCATATCCCTCAACGCGCCAGGGCTTGTGAGGTGTGCCGCGACGAATGGCATCGGCTATGGCTTTTACCTGAACTTCCGTATCAGCAGAGCAGAAAAGAAAATAATCGGTCATGCTTGTAATTCCACGGACGTCGTAGACCTGAACATGTTCCGCTTTTTTGGATAAAGATAATTCCCCGATGTGTTGTGCAAATATCGTTGATTCTTCAGATTTCATAGGGTGCCCAAGTGCTAAGGTGTAAGAGAGTTAAAGGATTAAAGTTGAAAAGTTGCGAGAAGTTGATAATCGAGATAATGACTTATAGTTGATTATCTATAAACTCAACCAAAGATTTAATTGTTGTATAGTCTTTTCCAAGGATGAGAGTGACATCTACATTCGTCGAAGCGTCAGGTTGAATGAGAACTCTGGTTCTGTCTTTCACATCAAACCCAAGACTGGAAGCGACTTCTTTCAGCCCCGCATAATGCTCTGTTCGGCTAATGAGCAGCGTTCTATCATAGTTGTAATCTTTGGCATCTGTCGACCGGACAACATCAATCTGATGAGAATGTAAAAAGGTCGCAGCATGACTGGCAAGTCCGTTGATTCCACAGCCGTTTAAGACTTCCACTTGCACATCCATAATCGGGTTTTCTTCAAAGACTTCTGCGGCGAGTTTTGTTTGTTCCGGTAAATTTGGAAACGTCATTTGGATAGACTCTATCGTAACACCGGTTCCGGTATGTTTTTTAGAAAAGGAAAAAATGAATGCAACGAGAAGAAGGGAAAGAACTCCAATGGCAGAATTAATAATCGTTGATTGAATACTGCGATGTCCGAAGGTTGGTTTTCGTTTCTTTTTGGAAGAGTGTCGTGGCGTCATGGTTAATACTTTGCTAATAAACTTTTGACATTGTTTGGAAAGAGAAAAACAACAAATAGATTTGGTTTTTGTGTTTTGTCATTTCCGGTTTATCTTGGTTGGTATTCGATACCCGGAATGAATGGTGATTGATATTGTCTGAAGAATGTCGGATAATTTTGAATACTGAATTGCAAGAGAGAGCTATCTGTCGGCTTGTATTCAAGGGTTGCCGAATACATCAATTGTTGTGAAAGAGGTTGGAGTCTGTTCAAGGGAGAAACTCCGGTAGGTCGCATATACGTAAATCCGGCATGCAGTTTTAGATTATCTGTAAACAGATAGGACATCTCGTTTGAGTAAGCGCCGATTCCAATCGATTGACCTCCTGTACTCATCATGCTCATAGAAAATCCCTGTCGGATTTGGAATCGATCCGGGTCAAGAAGTGAGAACGATTTTGTGGGGGTTTGCTGATGAATATCTACAGATTGGTGAGGATAAGAAAGAACACCTTGTGCCGAAGCCAAGATGTTCAGAAGTAAAATTGTTGAGATTATTTGAATTATTATGCGCATATCCGACGGTAAAAGTACAAAGATTTTTCGTAACTGTTCTTGTGAATTTTAATAATTTTAAAAATATTTAGCGAATCAATCAAAGAATAAACTAACGGATTATCCCACCACCAAGGCATTCATCGCCATTGTAAAACACGACAGATTGCCCGGGTGTAATAGCAAATTGCGGTTGAGTAAAAGAGACACTCACTTGATTGGCTGAAACCGATTCCAGTACGCAATCTTGGTCTGACTGGCGATAACGAATTTTAGCGGTTAAGTGGGCTCCCTCTTTTGGAACAGAAGAAATCCAGTGGAGCTGATCTGCTAATAAAGTGGATTTGAAAAGTTTGGGGTGGTCATGTCCCTGCCCGATGATAAGCTGATTGTTTTCTAAGTCCTTTTCGATGACATACCACGGGGCTTCTTTTTCGCCATGGCCACCACCGACACCAATACCTTTTCGCTGACCAAGCGTGTAATACATGAGTCCATCATGTGATCCGGCGATTTTCCCTGTATTGGTGATAATATCTCCGGGCATAGCCGGGAGGTATCGCTGTAAGAATTCTTTAAAATCTCGTTCTCCGATAAAACAAATTCCGGTACTGTCTTTTTTATCGGAGGTATTTAGCCCGGCATTTGCAGCGATTTTACGAACCTCATATTTTGTGATATCGCCGATGGGAAACAGACTTTTAGATAACTCTTTTTGCCCCAATAGATAGAGGAAGTAGCTTTGATCTTTGTTGCGGTCAGATCCTTTTATCAGATGGTAGATATCCTTGGACTTTCGGATTTGAGCATAATGTCCGGTGGCAATCTTTTCAGCCCCAAGATCCAATGCGTAATCAAGAAACACTTTAAATTTGATCTCACGATTACAAAGTACGTCAGGATTCGGGGTACGACCGGCCTTGTATTCTTTCAAAAAGTAATCGAATACATTGTCACGATACTCTTTGGCAAAATTTACACTGTGAAGAGGAAGCCCAAGCGTATCACAGGCAATAAGCGCATCTTTATAATCTTGTTCAGACGGACATTCGTCGGTTTCTTCTTCCCAGTTTTTCATAAAAAGACACTGAACTTTGTATCCTTGATCCCGAAGGAGAAGTGCCGTGACAGAGCTATCCACTCCGCCGCTCATTCCAACGATAATATGTTTAGCCATTATCGACCGTGTTTTTTCAAGATGTCTTCAATCGCATGGGTGAGTTCATCGACCTCTGAAAGCGTGTTATCTCTCCCAAAACTGATTCGCAGGGTTCGGATATTCATGGCATTGCTCACGCCCATTGCTTTCAAGACAGGAGAAGGCTTTACAATTCCGGATGAACAGGCAGAGCCGCTGGACACCGCAAATCCTTTCATGTCAAGATGGATGAGCATAATGTCACTGGTCACATTCGGAAGAGTCACATTGACAATTCCGGGGAGACCAAAATCTATGCTACTGTTAAATACAGCTTCAGGATATACGTCATTTAAATTGTTGTGAAATTGAGTTGCTAACGTTGACAAATGTTTTTCCCGCTCGCGTTGATGTTTCGCAGAAAGTTTGGCTGCCAGTCCTAAGCCGGCAATCCCGGAGATATTTTCGGTCCCCGCTCGCAAATTGCGTTCCTGTCCCCCACCGATGATATGCGGTTTGAGCTTGATCTCTTTTTTAATATACAATGCACCTACACCTTTAGGCCCGTAAAATTTATGTGCCGAAAATGACATCATATCCACACCTAATTCGTTTACCGAAACCGGAATTTTTCCCAACGTCTGAACACCATCGGAATGGAATGGAATGTGATGACGTTTCGCAATCTGACTGATTTCTTGAATGGGTTGAATCACGCCGGTTTCGTTATTGGCTGCCATGATAGTAATCAATCCGGTGTCTTTTGTTATGGCATCATGAACTTTATTAAGAAGAACCCTCCCGCTGCGATCTACGGGGAGAATTGTAGCGGTAACTCCAAATTCTTTAAGGTGACGGATGACGTCCAACACCGCCGGATGTTCAATTGCAGATGTGATGATATGTTTACGTTTTTGAAATAAGATATTCCACAAAACAAGGTTGTTGGATTCAGTGCCACCACCCGTAAAAATAATTTCATAAGGAGAACATCCGATGCCATCAGCCATTTGTTTTCGGGCGGTTTCAATAAAAACACGCGATGATTTTCCAAAACGGTGCGTACTGGAAGGATTCCCAAAAGCATCCTTATTCAAACGATGAATAAGGTTTAATACCTCTGGGTGAAGAGGCGTGGTTGCGCTGTGGTCAAAGTAGGGCATAAGATCAGGTCAATTCCGAAAGAAGTTACAAATTTAGAGATAATGATTCATATGTTTAAGTGACGTTGAGTAGTGAAAGTTCAAC
>JACNKV010000020.1 GCA_014381855.1 Fidelibacterota bacterium
CGTAGCAGATAGTGTTTACCTGCATCCATACAAATCTCCACATAATTAGGAGATTAACATGCGTTTAAATATCACAGAATCCTTAGGGATACATGGTTTATCAAATTATGATGCACCAATTCTTGCAGCTCTTGCTACAAATTCCACTGCATTACTCATAGGACCACATGGTAGTGCCAAAACTATGCTTGTAGAAAAATTGACTGACATATTGGATGAACCATTTCGTCATTATAACACTAGCCTATTGAACTATGATGATTTAGTTGGTTATCCAATACCAGATCAAAATAAAAAGACTCTGGAGTTTATACAAACCCCGGGAACTATTTGGGATGCTGGTTTTGTTTTGTTTGATGAAATTTCAAGAGCAAGACCTGAAATTCAAAATAAGATATTCCCAATTGTTTATGAACATCGTGTACAAGGAATCAAGTTAAAAAAACTGCATCATTGCTGGGCTGCTATGAATCCTCCATCCGATGATAGTTCCTTTGACAATGATCTATATTCTGGATCATGGGCATTGGATCTTGCCCTTGCAGACAGATTCAATTTCGTATTCAATATACCTGGGTTTAATGATTTAACTGCTAAGGATAGGAAGAATATCTTATCCCTAGAATCAAACGATTGTGCAAAAGTATCCATAAATCAATTAATCAAAGAAGTAAAGGATAACCTTTCTGATTTATCCAGAAGTAAAATTAATTGGTTAGCAGAATATCTCAATTGTCTAATCCCCCACCTCGAAACATCTGGAATAATTATCAGTGGTCGCCGCGCACGAATACTTCTTAATAACATCATATCAGTTTTTACCGCAGAAAAAGTTCTGGGTAGTTCAAACTCGATTGAAAATGCAGCATTAAGGACATTGAGAGTAAGCCTACCATTTAATGCCTGCGGAATAGAAATTGAGCAAAATAAAGTTCTGTTGGCCCATAAATTATCTATAGAAGAGATTAACGAGCGTGCAGACAGCGACAAAGCTTTATTACGTAGTGAAAAAGATCCTTTAAAGAAAGTACAGCTCGCACTTGGAATGGAAATTGATCAAATTAAAATGAGTCAGATTGTCTCCAATGCTTTTGCATCTCTGTCACCCCCTGAAAGATATTGCTGGGTATACCAAACCTTTCCTGATATTTCTGAATGCTCAAATGTAAATGCTTCTACATTGGAAATGCTTGCAAAAGTTCAGGCAAATATTATGATGGGGGCTACGGAGGATCAATCTGAATCAATTGCAAATAATAGTAACAGGTGGAAAGTTTGGCAGACAATTTCCAATGCCATTGGAAAACTGAAAAGCTCAAACGGAGAAAATGCAGAATTAATTGCTATCGCAAAAGCACTCTTCTTTTATGGTGATGAGAATGTTGAAATGGATGATGTCAAAAATGCGTATTTAAATATCAAGAGTCGCCTAATATGATTCAGGAAACAATTCACTCCAATCATTCAAATCAGCTCAATAATATGAGTTGCAGGCCACGAACACAGCTGAATAGTAAAAAGCTACCAATGAAAATGTTACCGGAATCCTTTAAAGGGTTAGAAGTCACCCTTGATTTAACATCCTTTATTCCAAATAATTTACGGAAATGGATTAAGAAAAACTTTTTTGGGAAATCAGTTCAGACTTCCGCTTTAAATGCACTTGTGGAAATGGGTAATAACAGACAAATCAGAACATATAAAAGGTTTATAGAATCAACCGATAGCCATGAACAGGAAATTCTTGATAAACTTTCCAATAAAACAAATCTGATTGATAATTTACCGGATGTAGGTGTCATTATTGATAGAACGAGTCCTAATAAAAACTCTGTTGAGTTAGACCTGCAATCTGCACTGTATTTTGTTGCCCATTCCAGTGGTCGGATTTATTTAAAAAATAAGAGCCCATTATTATCCTCTATTTTTCAAATATATGAAGATGATGAGGGGTTAGATAGTTTTTTCTTTAAAAAGGCAGTCACAATAAAATTCCTAGGAGGATAAAAAAATGAACATAACAATTGAAGAATTAAAAAATCGCATTTACAATGTATACCCGGTTGGAAGATTTGAACTGGATAAGTTGTTAAGCGTGATAGATATACGGTGGAATGACACTATAGATACCGCTGCTGTCAGAACCGGCGTGTTCCCTGTAATGATGTTTAATCAGAGCTTTGTAGAAACCAAATGCAGATCGGATGAACATTTGCTTATGGTGTTAATGCATGAACTGTATCATATCATATTGGGACATACAAGGTTATTCAAACGTGTAACAACCGCCCAGAATATTGCATTCGATGCTATAATAAATTCAATGATTTGTAAAATTATGCAGGAACCAGAGTACACATCATTCTTTTCAGGGTTTTATTCTGATGAAGGAATTTCTGCTCTTCTAAGACCACCTGCAAACTGGACGATCGATAATTACGAATCAAAATGGAAATTAAAAGGGGAATATCTCAATATTCACAAAGCCTTATATACAGATGAAGGTGATGTCACTTATGTGGATATCTATAATGCCATCACAAAAACAATAGTCCCAAAAAATGGAATATTACTTATCGGGAATCATGGGTTGGCTGGAGTGTCATTTGATCAATTTGGGAACCCGATAACGGGAGATGTTGATTTTGAAACACAAAAAATCATCGTTGAAATTGTTGGGAAATGGCCTGCAGTAGACCCCAGAAAAGGTAGAGATGAAGGTATTGGAAGTGTTGAAGAATTATTCACAGCTGTAAATGGAAATAAAAGGGTTAGTTCTGTTATAAAAAAAGCTCTAGAAAAAGTAGTCAATTCAGCAACTGGAAGCATACGACTAAATAAATATCGTCCCACTGAATCCTTACTCCCATATCCTACAATTCCGGATAGAAAAGCATCCGTTCTGTCCAGTCTTGGTCAAAACCCTATATTTTTTAAGGGTAATATTATTAAATCCACACCCACTCATGTAGGAAAAGTCCATATTTACCTAGATGTGTCTGGCAGTATGGAAGAATATTTGGAAGTTATTTTTGGAAGCCTGATTCCATTAAGACAATATTTACATCCTATTGTCCACTGTTTCAGCACAGAAGTTCACGATCATTCTATTAAAGAAGTCTTATCCGGCAGGTATAAAAGCACTTTTGGGACTCATATCGATTGTGTTTTAAAACATATCGAACAAAAGAAGATTAATAAAGCGATGGTCATTACAGATGGATATGTGGGAGAACCTTCTGAACACCTTCTGAATAAATTGCCTGAAAAGTTTTTGGCTTCCGTCGCCATCACTGAACCATTTTACACGGATGAAATTAAACTATTTAGTAAAAACCTATTTGAAATTCATTATAAGGAGAATCGAAATGCAGCATAATTATCCATTTACAAAAGAATACGGAGAAGTTGTTTCTCCAGGTCATCCAGATAAACTCGCAGATGCGATTGCAGATAATATTGTTGGCAGCATTACAACCTATGGTGGTCCATTATCTTTGGTCGGAGTCGAAGTGGCAATTTCTCTTAATAGGGTATTTGTTACAGGCAGAATTGCATCTAAACATGACAGAGCATCAAGAATGTTAAACCTGAAGGTTGTTACGGATAAAGTTTATGAAAATGCAGGTTATGGGAAATCACCAAATGGCTATATTTGGTCTCCGGCATTGGATAAAATAAAAATTGATGATTCTGGGTTAATTAGGGATTCACTTTGGAATGGTGAAGATGATATTAGACAATTATCTGATGACCAAAGTATTACCGTTGGTTATGCAGTTAATTCACCTGAAACAAATTACATCCCAAGAGCTCAATGGCTCGCATGGCAGCTATTACAGGAAATTCAATTACTCACCCAAGATAGAGACATATTTGGCCCGGATGCAAAAATCATGACTGAAGTTGAAAACAATAATGACAAATGGTCATTAACAAGGCTGGTGTGTTCCATGCAGCATAACCCGAATATTGACTGGAGTGACCTTTCTTCAGTCGTATATCAAGCGTTAGATCATTTAACAGCAAGGTTCCTTCGGGAATCCATAAGCTGCGAAATCGACGTACCAAATATTGACCTTATAATTAATGGTCATGGGGACTTTTCTACTGGTGGCCCAATGGGTGACAACGGATTGTCAGGTAAAAAACTGGTGATGGATGCCTACGGACCGATGATTCCAATCGGAGGTGGTGCATATAGCGGAAAAGATCCCCATAAAGTAGATCGGGTGGGACCTGTTTTAGCGCGAGAATTAGCTCTGAAATCATTAATAGAAAATAATCTGTCTCAAGAAACTGTTTCACTTACATGGGCACCCGGTCATTCAGAATATACATCGCTGATTTCAACATCAGGGAAAGCGAAGGTTTTAACAAATAGTTATCCCAAAAACATAAACCAATGTTTCAGTAGATATTTTTCTGATGAGAATCTGCGAAAACAACTCAAGGAGTTTGCTCTTAAAGGATGGTATTCAGGAAGATTGGATGCCCCTTGGGAAAAAATAATAAAACACCAATTAAAAAAAGAGGAAAAACAATGAAAAATACACCATTCTTATCCACTTCAGAATCC
>JACNKV010000045.1 GCA_014381855.1 Fidelibacterota bacterium
TACCGAAGTTAAGCTTTGATATTTTGAAGAATTACGTTTTATGAGTTTACTCCGAGAAAGTACAAGTAACTCAAAATCATAACTTTATTTATTACTAAATACAGCAATCGCCATTCGCGTTAATTCGCGGTTGGCGTACGAAACTCTTTTATGTTTTACATTTATTTAGTGTAATTTTGCGGGCTTTTTAAAGACAGTATTTGCCGCGGTGGTGGAATTGGTAGACACGCCAGATTTAGGATCTGGTACACTTAGTGTGTGAAGGTTCGAGTCCTTTCCGCGGTACTTTGGCTTGATATTGAAGTATAACGGATAAAGTCACCTGCCCCGGTGAATCGGGGTCAAGTGCAGTGAAAGTTAGGCATGATAATCTTAGTCATCAACATATTCAATGGACTCGCTATAAATTGAATAAGAAGAATCAAGGGTTTCATCATTTATATAAACCTCAATCCTCCAAGTGCAAGGATGATAGGGATTCTGCTCGTTGAATAAGTACGAAGAGCCAGGATTCAATGGAAAGTTTTCAACACCCGTCAAACACCAATTGTAAAACATATATTCCCACTCACCATCAATTAATTGCTGTGTGTTAACTGAGGGGTTATTTTGACCGTAGGCTGCGTATGTAAAGAATTCGGAAGTCATATTTCCTATTTCAAATTTGGCTAGATTAGTATTTTCGTCTTGACCTAGATACCTAATGAAGATACTATTTTGATATTCAATAATCTCGGTTGAATTTGATGTAGGGGATTGACAACCAAAAAAACTAATGAGAATCACTAAAATAATTGCATTTGCTTTTAATAATTTCATAGAAATCCTTTCAATGCTTAACAGTCAATATACAGCCTGCCCGCCGGTTCTTTGGCGGGCCTGCCCGCACAAGCGAATGTTAGTGAGCAGCGGGCTCGAGCGTCGTGATATCAAAGTTTTGTGGATGTTGATTGTAGAATTACAGCCAGAAGAATTTTGCACAATGTATGCTATATTTGTGTGTTTCGGTTGATAATTCATGGAAAAATATACAGAGGCAGAAGTTGTGCATTCAAGCAAAATATTATGATAGAAGGGAGACTGTAAAACGGAGAACGGGATACCAATTATAAAAGGCTGAAACCTTAATTCCGGGCGCAGGATTTAACCCTTCAGGGTTTTAGGACATGAGGTATAGGATAAATATCGTAATGTTTGTGTCTAAAGGTCAATTCTGCCGAAAGTGAATAAATATCAATAAGCAAAAAAGGGGGAGAACCGAAATTCTCCCCCGAAAATGAAAATCAGTTTTCTAATTTACAGATCTTTTAAATCTTTCAACAATTGCTGGAGCATCTGTTTAGCATCGCCAAAGACCATTATCGAATTATCAAATCCAAAGAGTTCGTTCTGGATGCCGGCAAATCCGGGATTCATTGTCCGTTTGTTGATAAGTACTGTTTTCGATTTATCCACATCCAATATAGGCATACCGTAAATCGGACTGCTTTTATCATGTCGAGCCGCCGGGTTTACCACATCGTTGGCACCGAGCACAATCGCAACATCACAATCCTCAAATTCAGGATTAATTTCATCCAGATCTTTGAGTTGTTCATACGGAATATTGGCTTCTGCCAACAGCACATTCATATGTCCTGGCATACGGCCTGCGACAGGATGAATGGCGTAGAGAACCTTTTTGCCTTGTCCTTCCAGAAAGTCTGCGACTTCACGCACGGCATGCTGTGCCTGAGCAACAGCAAGTCCATAACCCGGGACGACAATGATTTTTTCTGCCGCGTCCAGAATCATCGCAGCTTCTTCGGTGGAATAGCTCTTGATGTTCATCTGCTGCTGTGCTCCGCCGGATGCATCTTCCTGTACTAGTCCGACAGCGCCGAAAATCACGTTTGCCAGTGAGCGGTTCATTCCTTTACACATAATCATGGTCAATATGAGACCGGACGCACCCACTAACGATCCTGCGATAATCAAGCCGTTGTTCATCAGAACGAATCCTGTGGCAGCGGCTGCAACACCTGAATAGGAGTTCAGCAAGGATATCACCACCGGCATATCTGCACCGCCGATGGGGATGGTTAATGTAACACCAAGTACAGCCGCCAAAATGACGACACCCAAGAAGTACATGTAAATATTTACCGGAACTAAAACCATTCCGACTGCAAATGCAACCATAGCAATTGCCATGATAGCGTTAAATACCTGTTGTCCTTTAAAGACAATTGGCTGACCTGAAATCAATCCCTGTAATTTCGCAAAGGCGATCAAACTTCCAGTGAGGGTCAGGGTTCCGACGAACACACTGAGGGCAATTGTGGAGATGAGAAACGTAGTTGTTTCCCCAGCTCCGGTTCTGGAGTAGAATTCCGCTGCGGCAACCAATGCAGATGCACCGCCGCCAAATCCGTTGAACAAAGCGACCATCTGCGGCATTTGGGTCATTTCGATTTTAATGGCGAATAATGCCCCGATAATGGACCCGATAATCATCCCGAGAATGATGAGTTTGTAGTCAATTTCACCATAGAAGGCTAATGTTGCCACAATCGCGATGAGCATTCCAACAGAGGCAAGGGCATTACCGTTACGTGCTGTCTTTGGGTGGCTGAGTTTTTTCAGTCCAAGGATGAACAGAACTGCTGCCGCCACGTAGAGTAAGTTTGCTATAAATAGTTTATCCATGATTCACCTACTTCCGTTTGAACATTTTAAGCATACGGTCAGTGACCATGAATCCGCCAACGACGTTAATCGTCGCAAATATGACGGCAATGAGTCCAAGCCAGGTTCCGATTTCACCGCCGACTTTTGTGGCGATAATCGCTCCCACGATAGCGATTCCTGAAATGGCATTTGAACCCGACATGAGGGGAGTATGCAGGGTTGGTGGCACTTTTGTGATAATCTCAAATCCCACAAAAATTGCCAGGATAAATACAGTTAGAATATTAATATCCATGAGATCCTCTTATTGATTTAATGCGTGTTGCGTTGGTTCGTGAACAATGTTTCCTTCGTGCGTGAACATAGAACCGGAGATGATTTCATCGTCCATATCCAAATTCACTTCACCGTCTTTCACCATATAATTGATGAAGGTGGCAATATTTTTTGCATAGAGCTGGGTGGCATGTTTGGGCATAGAGCTTGGTATGTTCAGCGTCCCATCGATGATGACCCCTTCAGCCGTAATGATTTTGTCCTGCTCAGTCACCTCACAGTTCCCGCCGTTTTCTGCAGCAAGATCGATGATGACTGAACCGGGTTTCATTCCTTCGACCATGTCTTTTGGAATTAGGATCGGAGCGGGTCTTCCGGGGATTAATGCCGTCGTAATGACCATATCCGATTTTGCGATGTGTTCTTTAATAAGATCAGCTTGACGTTTTTTGTAGTCATCAGAAGTTTCCTTGGCATATCCGCCTTCGCCGACACCATCGTCGGAACTGCTTTCAACTTCGATGAATTTTGCACCAAGACTTTCCACCTGTTCTTTGACAACAGGACGGACGTCAAAGGCTGAGACTTGGGCGCCCAGACGTTTTGCTGTTGCGATGGCTTGAAGTCCGGCAACACCGGCGCCAAGAATCATCACTTTTGCCGGAGGAATTGTCCCTGCGGCGGTCATGAGCAGCGGCATATACACGCCCAAATGCGATGCACCGGTTAACACCGCTTTATATCCGGCGATGTTGCTCTGAGAACTCAGCGCATCCATTTTTTGTGCCAGTGTGGTTCGCGGAATCAAATGCATGGAAAACCCTGTAATCTTTTTATCTGCCAAGGCTTTGACGGCATCGATTTCTTTAGTGGTTTGAAAAAGTGATGTGAAAATTGTACCCTCTTTTAGCAGGGATGCTTCACCTTCAACACAATGGTTGACTTTCAGAACAATGTCTGCACCGCCAAATAATGCGGTTTTATCTTCGACAATAGTTGCTCCGGCATCCGTATATTCCTGATCAGAAATATAGGAATGATTACCGGCACCGGATTCTACCTGTACGGTCAGTCCATTTTTGAGGAATTCTTTCACCGTTGCCGGTGTAGCGGCGACGCGATTCTCACCGGAAAGAATTTCTTTCGGGATTGCCACAATCATAAACGTATCTCCTTGATGGTTTATTGAATGATATGTATTACAAAAAGCGTAATTATTGCATTAATTACATCGTGAAATTTACATAGATATTTTTAAAGCAAACCATGAAAAAGAGCCGTCGGAAAAAACTATATTTTCCAATTAACCGATAACAATATTCTCCTAGTTCCTTTTACCCCAAAATGCTTGGTTACTAACAGAGGATGAAACGTACCTTGCTTAATGCCAATTGTTTCCCCGGCTTCAGCCTTTTAAACGGAGTAGTGGATTACCGGATGGTTGGAAGATTGGAGTGAATTACTGATAACTGATAGTAAGCATTCACCTGGGGCTTGTCAAAGCCTTCTTTAATATAAAAACACTTCCGCAGTATCGACTGCAG
>JACNKV010000053.1 GCA_014381855.1 Fidelibacterota bacterium
TTTCAATTTAGTTTATTAGTTCCTTCACCAATAAAAACTCCCAATCCTTGATTTGAATCGTGGCGTGTTCAGGGATATCAATCGTCTGAGTTTCTAACGTTGGAAAAAGTCGAATTTCTTCTCTATTTACCAAAATATCCACCGGCATATAAAAATCTGATCTGACATCTTTCCAGCGATAATTGAATATTCCCCCGGATTGTTTGTATTCAAACGTCGGTGGCTTGCGGTCATACAAATATTGACGGAAAAACGGATTAAAATCCTGCCCTGTTTTTGCGCTGACAAAAGCAATGGCATCTTCAGTGCAAACGATGGATTTGGCATTCTCAGCCGCAAATGACTTTAGGATATCGAAAAAGAGTACATCGTCATCTATGACATTCCGAAGCGTGTGGAGAATCCAGGAGCCTTTGTAATACGCATCTTCAAATCCCCAGTAGTATTGACCCCGCGGACCAACCATCGCTTTTCGGTTACGAATGTTTTTTCGCTGTTTCAGCAGATAGTCAATACTGAGATCATAACCCCAGCGGTTTTCGATATACAATGCTTCACAGTAGGTTGTAAAGCCTTCCTGAATCCACACATCGGCTCCGTCGCAAGCGGTAATGCTGTTCCCCCACCATTCGTGGAATGATTCATGCAGCGTGATATAATCCAAACTGCCATACATACTCCGGTTGGATTTGTCAAATATCTTAAATGTATTACCGTACGCGATCGCGGACTGATGCTCCATGCCCAAATACGGCGTCTCAATCAGTTTGTAGCCGTCATCCCAGAAAGGATATTCCCCAAAACGTCTTTCCATAAATCGAATAACGTCTCGTGCTTCCTTCAAATGTTCTGTGGCAACAGTTTTATTGTAATCCAACACCCAATAGCTGAGCGGACGCACAACTCCCAATGAATGAACCGTGTCCCGGATTTCTACATAATGCCCGATATTGAACGTTACATTGTAATTGTTCACAGGATTAGAAACGAACCACTGCCATGTTTTAGCATCGCCGTTCGTATGTACGTCGCGGAGTTTCCCATTCATCACGCAAATTAAAGATGAATCCACGGTAACATTCATTGCCATGCTGTCCGGTTCTTCGGTGGGATGATCTTTATTGGGCCACCAGAGACTGGCACCGTCACCTTCGCAGGCAACACCTAAGAACGGTCGCCCGGCTTTATCTGTTTCAATGACAACACCGCCGTCCCAGGGCGGTCGTTTTGCGACCTGCGGTTTTCCGTTATATTTCACTCGAAAGCTGAATAGTTGCCCCTTGGTGATAGTCGGAAATTCAATAAAGACAGCATCCTCTTTTCGCGTCCATTTCATAGTAGTACTATCGAAAATTATATCATCAACCGTCATTTTTTCAGCTAAATCAATTTGCAGAGTCTCAAATTCAATCGTTGCTTTGGCATGGATGTCAACATATCCGTTTATTTGTAAAGCGTTTTCATCCTGCTTAATCGTGATATTCATGTCATAAAAATTGACATCATAGCAGGTTCTGAGCGGAGTCAATTCGCCGATAAGCCGGTTGCGTTCGGTGAGTTTTGGATAGCTGGCTGCTTTATCAGGGATGTGCATCTCCCCGCGCATATAGCTTTTCATCATAGAAACCCGGGAGCAACCCGTAATAAACATTATTAGCAGAAGAAGGCTGTATGTCACTGTATTTCGCACGGAGTATCCCTATTGTTTTGAATTATCGTGTTTCAATTTACGAATAAACTGTTAGTCTTCGTCAATCACATTTCAATCAGGGCATTAATTGTCCCGCTTTAATTTTATCAGGTGTCGATTGATGTGAAATTCCCTGTTTCCTTGTGTTATTTCAAATTAAATTCGCCTATCGTATTTCAGTAATCCACGGATGATTTATTCCACCCAGCCGACCCTAATATTCTGCTGTCCTTTTGTGTCAGCACAAGATTTCTGTCTCTATGTTTGTCCTATAGATAAAGTAAGGGAGGAGGAACCATCATGGTTGTAGGGGTTATTCCTGCACGGCTACACTCGGTTCGATTCCCGGAAAAAATCCTGGCACGAATCTCCGGGAAGCCGATGATAGTTCATGTCGCCGAACGAGCGCAGAAAGCGACGCAGCTGGATGAGATCATCCTTGCGGTGGATGACGAAAAAACGGTTCGGGCTTTGGAACCATATGATTTTAGTAGTGTACTTACATCAAAAAATCACCCGTCCGGGTCGGATAGAATTGCGGAAGTTATCCGGAATATGGATGTGGAGGTTGTTGTGAATATCCAAGGCGATGAGCCGATGATGAATCCTGAAATCATCGATAAATTGATAGAAGAATTTGACGATCCGAGCGTCCAGATGACAACGGCTGTGAGTACGGTTTATGGTCAGGAGGATATCCTCAATCCAAATTCCGTTAAAGTGTTCTTGGATGAAAAGCGTAATGCGGTATCTTTTCAGAGACAATTAGAGGACATAAATGCCGGTGGATGGTATCATCATGTGGGTATATATGCTTATCGAAAGAAGACTCTGCTTGCGTACACGAAAATGCCACCGTCCGTCAGCGAGAAGGCACACAACCTTGAGCAGTTAAGAGCATTGGACAATGGAATTTCTATCCGTGCGGTCATCACTGATTTTCCGTTCAGAGGAGTGGATACTAAAGACGACTTGAAAAAGTTAAAAAAATATTTACAAATAAACACAAACAAAAGATGATAATATGACACCAACAAAACCGGTAAAATACATATTTGTTCTTGGCGGCGTAATTTCAGGATTAGGAAAAGGGATTGCAGCAGCTTCTATCGGGTATTTGCTAAAGAACTCCGGACTTCGTGTTACCATCCTAAAGCTGGATCCTTATTTGAATGTAGATCCGGGCACGATGAATCCGTATCAACACGGAGAAGTATTTGTGCTCGACGACGGGTCAGAAACCGATTTGGATCTCGGGCATTATGAGCGGTTCATTGATGTCAATATGGAAAAAAATAATAATGCCACAACCGGGCAAATTTACAGTACAGTCCTGAACCGTGAGCGAGCCGGCGAGTACTTGGGAGCGACCATCCAGGTTATCCCGCATATTACAGACGAAATAAAAAAACGTATCAAAGCGGTCAACACCCCGAAGAAATATGATGTTGTTATCTGTGAGGTAGGGGGGACTGTCGGTGATATTGAAAGTTTACCATTTTTAGAAGCCATCCGTCAGCTGTCCGTTGAGGTGGGATATCACAACCACTTGATTGTGCATTTAACGCTGGTTCCATACGTCAAAGCCAGTGAAGAACTCAAGACGAAACCCACGCAGCATTCGGTGATGAAACTCCGCGAAATTGGGTTAGCCCCGGATATTATTCTTTGTCGATCTGACTACAAAATCACAAAATCCGTACGAGATAAGATTGCGTTATTTTGTAATGTTCCTCCGAATCATGTTATTGAAGGAAAGGAAGTCAAAAGTATTTATGAAGTTCCGCTAACATTGCATCGTCAGAATGTCAGCAGGATTATCGCAGACCGGTTAAAGTTTCCGGACAAAACGAATGTAGATAAACTCCAAAGATTTATTGAGCATTATAAACGTCCAAAAAAACAGGTGACCATTGCCATGTGCGGGAAGTATATTGAGCTCCCGGATGCGTACAAAAGTGTGATGGAAGCCTTCATCCATGCCGGTGTGGAAAATGATGCGCGAGTGAACCTAAATTGGATACAGACAGATAACATTCACACAGATGAAGATGCTGAGGAAGCATTCAGAGATGTGGATGGAATCCTTCTTCTCCCCGGATTTGGTTCTCGGGGATCAGAAGGAAAGATTTTATCCTCAAAATATGCCAGAGAAAATGGCGTGCCGTATTTAGGGATTTGCCTTGGATTACAAACTGCCGTCATCGATTTTGCGCGGAATGTTTGTGGGCTGAAGAATGCAAATAGTACAGAGTTTAACAAAAACACACGATATCCTGTGATTGATTTGATGGAGTCTCAGAGGGCTGTAAAGGCAAAAGGAGGGACGATGAGATTAGGTGCGTATGAATGTGTGTTGGAACCGGGCTCAAACGCCTATACCGCGTACAGAAAAAAACGAATTTTTGAGCGCCACCGTCATCGGTGGGAAGTCAATAATCGCTATCGAGCACGATTAGTAAAACGTGGCATGAAAATATCAGGGATCAATCCGGACTTAAATTTAGTAGAGATGATTGAGCTTCCAAATCACCCTTGGTTTGTAGCAGTGCAGTTTCATCCGGAATTAAAAAGTCGTGTGAACCGGGCACACCCATTATTTCGTAACTTTGTGAATGCCTCATTAGAGTATCAGAGGAAATACGTATGAAAAATACAGTGAAACTTATTTTTTTAATATTATTATCCTTTATTATATCATGCAGCTTA
The DNA here is from genome assembly GCA_014381855.1 of Fidelibacterota bacterium. Taxonomy (GTDB): domain Bacteria; phylum Fidelibacterota; class Marinisomatia; order Marinisomatales; family JACNKV01; genus JACNKV01. The sequence goes on from JACNKV010000053.1 coordinate 4,400, forward strand.
TTCCAAAATGAAGAAGATGAAATTCCGCCAAAGAATGTCAGGGAAATGGAGTGGGAAATAATGGATACGGTTAAAACGGAGGGATCAAACAGTGAAAGGTTACGTGCTATATGGGGGAGTTCTCCTAACGATTTGTACATCGTTGGCGAATTACATAGGGGAATGTATCATTATGACGGGAACGAGTGGAATAAGGTTATCATTGAAAATATAGAAGGAATGAATGGACCGTTAGCGGAGGGTCATTTTGAATTAGGAGATGTTTCAGGGTTTGGATCAAATGTAATAGCAGTTGGAACTGAAAGAATTATTTCACCGGATTCGGGCAGTCTTATTTTGTATAAAAATGGAACAGAATGGGAAAGGTTCAATCCTCGTCCCGGTGGAATGTTAAATAATGTATTTGCATATGATAGTGAAAATATTTGGGTGGGGGGCAGTTTTTCGACATTATATAAATATAATGGTTCAGATTGGTCTTCTTATACCCTACCATTTCCAGATAATTTTATTAATGGCTTTTATTCTCGGCCCAGTGATATTGCCGGGAATAATAGTAATAATATTTATTTAAAAATGTATGATATGGCGGGGCATGATTATTTAATGAATTATAACGGTTCAAATTGGACGTTGATTGATAGCTTACCTGGGTACTATGACGATGGTGAAATGTGGGTAAGCCCTTCAGGGATTGTTTATAGTATTGGTCTTTTTCAAATTTCCAAATGGGATGGTAGTTGGGAAACTATATTTAGAAATGATAACTACGAATATTGGTTTCAAGGAATTGTTGGTACAGATGATAATAATATAACAGTACTTGGCTATTACGCTGGATTTTATGCGTTTCAACCAACTCTTTTTCATTATAATGGTGATGATTGGGCAGAATTACAAATTTTAGATGAAGAAGTTAGTATGCTAACAAAAGATATCTGGACAGATGGCCAGGAAATATGGATTATTGGTATGCCTTCTGATTTTCAAAATAAATCAACAATGATAGTAAGAGGTAAGTAATAATGAGAATATCATTTTAGACATAGTACGAAATATAAGAGGTACACCTGAGACTAGTTTAACATTACAAAATGTAATTAATAATAATTTTGGTAACCCCGACGGTTACGCTAGAAAAAAGACCTATACAATAATAATAAAAAATGAGTTTAATGGAGGAAATATAAAAGTAAATAACAGTGAAAAAACTTCACCACACTATCATTCCTTGGATAAAGGATATTCCTTTACATCTGAAATAATAAATAACCAAGTAATTGACGGAATTAATTACACATTTGATAATTGGAATGATGGAAACACAAATTTCTTTGTGACTTTTTCGCCAGATGAAGATTCTGACACATTGGGTCTCATCGCAGGCCTTTGTGTCATCGAAAGTCGCGACCATCCATTGAAAATGATAGACGAGGAGATTAGGTGCGTATGAATGTGTGTTGGAACCGGGCTCAAACGCCTATACCGCGTACAGAAAAAAACGAATTTTTGAGCGCCACCGTCATCGGTGGGAAGTCAATAATCGCTATCGAGCACGATTAGTAAAACGTGGCATGAAAATATCAGGGATCAATCCGGACTTAAATTTAGTAGAGATGATTGAGCTTCCAAATCACCCTTGGTTTGTAGCAGTGCAGTTTCATCCGGAATTAAAAAGTCGTGTGAACCGGGCACACCCATTATTTCGTAACTTTGTGAATGCCTCATTAGAGTATCAGAGGAAATACGTATGAAAAATACAGTGAAAGTTAAAAACATTTTGTTTGGTGGTCGCACGTTACCCATTATAGCGGGTCCCTGTGTTATCGAGAACAGAGATCATGCCTTAAAAATGGCGGAATTCATTGCCGGAATCACCGGGAAAATGGATATCCAATTCATCTACAAAAGTTCATTTGATAAGGCGAACCGAACTTCGATTGATTCCATACGAGGTCCGGGGATGGATGAAGGACTGAGGATATTAGAGGACGTCAAAACCCAAATTGGTGTTCCGGTTTTGACAGATATTCATCATTCATCTCAAGCGGAGCCGGTTGCTGAAGTCGTTGATGTATTGCAAATTCCATCCTTTTTGTGCCGTCAGACAGATTTGGTATTGGCCGCAGCAAAGACAGGAAAGCCCCTCAACATTAAGAAAGGGCAGTTTTTAAGTCCGGGGAAAATTAAATATATCACAGAAAAAGCCAAAAGTGTGGGGAATGACCATCTGTTGCTCACCGAACGGGGTACGATTTTTGGCTATGACAATTTGGTCGTGGATATGAGAGCCATTCCGATTATGCAAGGGACAGGATACCCTGTTCTTTTTGATGCAACGCATAGTGCTCAATCACCGGGATATCCCGGGCGTGAAACAGGCAGTTTGAGAGAATACATTCCCGTTGTAACTCGGTCCGCCATCGCCGCAGGATGTAACGGATTATTTATAGAAGTCCATGACGATGTCGATAATGCTCACTCAGATCCAACTACCCAATGGCCTCTGGACCAGTTGGAGACTTTATTGGAAGAATCGAAACGGATTTGGGATGTGATGCATTCATGAGTAATCTTCGCGGAAAATGTGAGAAAATAAAATTAATTATCTCCGATGTTGACGGTGTGTTGACCGACGGATCGATCTATAAAGGTCCGGATGGATTTGAAATGAAGCGATTTTCGGTTGAAGACGGAGCAGGCATTGCGCTGGCAAGAGCAGGAGGATTAAAAATTGCACTACTTTCAGGGCGATATTCAGAGGCAACCGAAGCCAGAGCCGCAGAATTAAATATCGAAGATGTGTATAACGGAACGCTGAATAAACTTCCGCCGTATGAAGATCTGAAAAAGAAGTATAACCTATCTGATGATGAGATTGCTTACGTCGGCGACGGGCTCATTGATTTAGTCATCATGGAAAAAGTGGGTGTTCCCATCTCCGTACAAAATGGTCATGCACTGGTGAAAAAAGTCGCTGTATTTACCACGATAAAAAATGGTGGTAGTGGTGCTCTTCGAGAAGCCATCGAATGGATATTAAAAGGGCAGGGGTGTTATGATGAGACTATCCAAATCATGCGGAATTATTTATTAAATCATTCTAATGATGAAAAATGAACCGGATGCGTTTTAATAAATACAACATTTGGGTTTTTCTATTTTTGTTGATTCAGGGATGTTCATCTAACGATGTTCTGCAAGAGAGACAAACCCGCGACGGGCTTCCGGATCAGGAAAGTTGGTCACCTGTTATTACATTAACAGATGAAGGTGTCCGTCGTGCGTGGGTGCATGCAGGGCATTTGGAAAAATATAACGATAAGAAGTATATCCTATTGGATGATTCAGTCACCGTTGATTTTTATAACAGCGATGAAACACATTCCTCTGTGTTGACTTCAGACATTGCAGAAGTAGATGAGCAATCCAATTTTATGCGGGCAATCGGTAATGTGATTGTCATCTCTGACAGCGGAGTAACCCTGTTTACCGATACATTATCATGGGATCACGAAATTGAAATGATTTACACCGATGATTCCGTCATGGTTGCAACAACACAAAACGACACTTTATATGGAATTGGCTTTGAATCTGACATGAGCATGGATCATTGGACAATCCTCTATCCGTCGGGAGTTACAGGCAGAGAATATGAAGAATAGCCACCAAACACTACACGCATCAAACCTATATAAAAAATATGGAAGACGCTGGGTTGTACAAGATGTGGGATTAAAAGTAGAGAAAGGCGAAATAGTTGGGTTGCTTGGTCCAAACGGCGCCGGGAAAACCACAACATTCTATATGATAACCGGCATGATTAAACCAACTCAAGGAAGTATTTTTCTGGATGATGTGGATATCTCTAACCATGCGATGTATAAACGATCCCGGCTTGGAATTGGATATTTATCCCAGGAGCCCTCCATTTTCGGAAAGCTGTCTGTTGAAGACAATTTGAATCTTGTGCTTGAGATGACGAATTTGACAAAACAAGAACGAAAAGAAAAAGTGAATGAACTGCTGAACGATCTAAGTGTGGATTATCTACGAAAAAACAAAGGGCATAGTTTATCCGGGGGAGAGCGTCGGCGTGTGGAAATATGCCGAACGTTAGCGATGGACCCTGATTTTATTTTATTGGATGAACCCTTTGCCGGTGTCGATCCCATCGCTGTCGAGGATATACAATCGATTGTACATTCTCTGAAAGATCGAAATATAGGCGTGTTGATTACAGATCACAATGTCAGAGAAACGCTATCTATCACGGATCGATCCTATCTGCTGTTTGAAGGAAAGATTCTAAAATCAGGGACATCAAAGGATTTAGCTGAAGATAAAGAAGCGCGCAGACTTTATTTGGGTGAAAAGTTTAGGTTGGATTAATGTCAAAATTGTCACAAAGGTTGTCTCAAAAACAAATTCTGTCTCCCCAGCAAATTCTGCAGGCAAAACTGCTTCAATTAAACAACGTCAGTCTCGAAGAAGCCATCTTGACAGAATTAGAAACGAACCCTGTTCTGGATCAAGAAGAGACAGATAAAGAGGAGAAGGACGAAAGGCAGGATAATGTTTTGGAGTTGTCCGGGGATGATGATGAATATGAACGAGAAATTTATATTCCACAACGCAAAGAAACCATAGAACGACCACAAGCTGAAGAGCAGGATTTTATTGAAACCATCATCAAACAGTTGGATGATTACAATTTATCTGAGGGAGACAAGGTTGTTGCAGAAGAAATCCTTTGGAATGTAGATGATCGCGGATATTTGGCGACTGAAATGCTTCTTATCGCGGATAGATTTAATCGAAGCGAAGAAGAGATAAAACCCATTTTGCATCTTGTCCAGCGATTAGACCCCCCCGGAATTGCAGCCAGAGATCTTCGGGAATGCCTTTTGATTCAATTGGATAACCAAAAGGATTCATGTGCGTATAAGGTCATTGATCAGTGCTATGATTTATTTTCTAATAAACGATTCGAGACTATTGAAAAACGCTTGCAATGTCCGGAAGATGAGCTTTCAAATGCGATGAAAATTATTTCACATTTAAATCCTCGTCCCGGCGAAGGTATTCGATTTACCAAAGATGAAATTGTCGTTCCCGATCTGATTGTCCGCAAAGACAATAAAAAGTGGGTGGTGCAAGTCAACGACAGCGGAATGCCTGAATTGAAAGTCAACCCGGATTATATGGCGATGATGGAAGAACGTCAGCACATCGGAACAGACGCACGTCATTTTATAAAAAAACGGTTAGATTCTGCCCAGTGGTTTATGGATGCAATCCGTCAGCGAAGAAATACAATGACGCGTGTGATGCATTCCATCATTCAGCGACAACCGGGATTTTTTAACGGAAATATTCATGATCTTAACCCGATGAAGCTACAGGATGTGGCGGAAGATATTAAGATGGACATTTCAACTGTGAGTCGATCAACAAGAGGGAAATACGCTGATACGCCCTTTGGTATTTTTGAACTAAAATACTTTTTTACAGACAGGATAACATTGAACGATGGTAGAGAAGTCAGCAATCATGCCATTAAACGTAGGTTAAAAGGAATTGTTGATTCGGAGGATAAACATTCTCCATTGAATGATGAAACGCTCGTTGAAAGACTGAAAGAAGTGTCTTTTCCGATTGCGAGGCGTACGGTCGCAAAATACCGGGAACAAATGAACATCCCGGTCGCTAGATTAAGAAGAACGCTTTAGTGAGAAGTGAGTGGTGAGGAGTGAGTAGTGAGACTGGTTTTACTCCAAACTCTGCGCTCCCTGCTCGTAAATATTAACTAAAAGGAGATAAACATGTCAGCAAGACGTATTGTAGTTGGGGATCAGGAATTTAATATCCCCGAGAAGCTCTTTACATTGGGCGTATTCCCGATTGTCGGGATTGCTCTTGTATTGTGGCTGTTAACAGGTGTGTACAGTGTGGGTCCTGATGAGGTCGGTGTTGTGCGGACATTTGGGAAAGTATCAAGAGTGGTCCAATCAGGACTTCGGTACCATTTCCCTTATCCAATAGAAATGGTAAGCACACCAAAAGTGACAGAGGTGAAGCGTATCGAAATTGGATTTCGGACACTAAGAAACGGTCAGGTTCGTTCTGTAGAGAAAGAAAGTTTGATGCTTACGGGAGATGAAAACATTGTGGATGCAGAGATGATTGTTCAATACAAAATCAAAGACCCCACGGCTTATCTGTTTAATTTTGTGAAACATGAATTGACCGTCCTAGAAGCATCAGAAGCCTCTCTAAGAACGGTTGTTGGACGACACGGGATTGATGAAGCACTGACATCCGGGAAGTTTATGATTCAGGAAGAGACAAAAGAACTGGTGCAGGAGATTCTGGATAAGTATGAAACAGGAATATTTATTGTCGCAGTTCAACTTCAAGATGTTTCCCCTCCGAAACAGGTACTCAGCGCATTTAAAGATGTAGCCTCTGCCAAAGAAGACAAGAACAGAATGATTAATCAGGCAGAAGGATATCGAAATGATATCATTCCAAAAGCCCGTGGTGAAGCTCAGGCAATGATACGGGAAGCGGAAGGATTTTCCGAGGCGAGAATGAAACGTGCTGAAGGAGATGTTGCGAAGTTTGTAAAAATGCTGAAAGAATATAAAAAAGCAAAAGACATTACAAAAAAGCGTCTCTATCTGGAAACGATGGAAGAAATACTACCCGGAATCGAAAAATATATTGTCCCAGATGGAGAAAATGGGAATCTGCTGAATCTGTTAAATTTAGGCGGCAAAGATAAAGGAGGCCGAAAATGAAAAAAGGAATCATCGCATTAATCGTGCTGGCAATATTGGTCATATTCTCAACCGTATTTATCGTTGATACGACAGAACAGGTTGTCATCCTGCAGTTTGGGAAACCTGTAAGAACCATCAAGAGTCCCGGTTTGCATTTTAAACTGCCGGCTCCGATTCAAAACTCTGTCGTGTTTGATAATCGACTTTTGGAATACGATGTCCCACCGGAAGAAGTGCTTAGTAAGGACAAAAAATCACTCATTGTAGATAATTATGTCCGCTGGCGCATTGTCGACCCTCTTCTGTTCTTACAAACAGTTCAGGCAATTCCTACCGCAGCAACCCGGTTGGATGACATTGTTTACTCTGAACTTCGTCGTGAGCTTGGAACGCATAATATGTCAGAGATTATCACAGAAAACCGTGAGCTAATTATGGAGAGAGTTACTAGGGAGAGTGACCAATCGACCAAAGGATATGGAATCGAGGTCATAGATGTGCGTATCCGACGGGTTGACCTCCCACGTGAAAATGAGGAATCTATTTACGCTCGTATGGATGCTGAACGAAAACGTCAGGCAAACAAATTCCGTTCTGAAGGAGAAGAAGAAGCTCAGAAAATACGTGCATCCACCGATAAGGATAAAACGATCATCTTGGCAAATGCCTATAAACAGTCTGAAGAAACTCGTGGATTTGGCGAAGCAAAGGCATTGGAAATCTATGCGAATGCATTTGGTGCAGATCCGGACTTTTATGAGTTTTTACGTACGCTGGAAGTCTATCGAAAAGTATTAGATAATCAAACGACATTGGTCTTGCCGTCAGATACTAAGCTGTTTCGATTGTTACAGCAGGGGAAATAATCTAAAGAATGAAGATAGATATTCGATCTACCACCATCCTTGGTGTTCGCAGAAAGAACAAAATCGCCATGGGTGGTGATGGGCAAGTCACGTTTGGAGAAATGGCTCTCAAACAAAAAGCCGTCAAAGTCAGAGCGTTTGACGTGGAGAGCGGAACGGTATTAGGAGGATTTGCGGGTGCGGCTGCAGATGCCTTGACACTCTTTGAAAAATTCGAGCAGAAACTTGAAGAATACGAAGGCGATTTAAAACGATCAGTGGTCGAGTTAGCGAAGGAATGGAGAATGGATAAATATCTTCGCCATCTTGATGCTCTGTTAGCTTTGATGGATAAACGTTCCAGTTTTCTTCTCGCCGGAGATGGAAATGTCATTGAGCCAGACGGTCCAATCATTGCCATTGGTTCCGGTGGTGGATTTGCACAGGCTGCCGCCTCTGCTTTTTTGAAAAATACGAATATGAGTGCGGCGGAGATTACAAAATCTTCACTGAAAATTGCCTCAGAGTTGTGCATTTATACCAACGATTCTATCACGGTTCTGGAGGGGTAAACGTGAATGAACTGACTCCAAAGCAGATTGTCCGTGAATTAAATAAATATATTGTTGGACAGCAAAAGGCGAAACGTGCAGTGGCGATTGCCCTCCGAAATCGATGGAGGCGCCAGCAGATAAAAGAACCGCTTCGGGATGAAATTGTTCCGAATAATATCATTTTGATAGGCTCAACCGGTGTTGGAAAAACCGAAATTGCCCGTCGGCTGGCAAATCTTGCAAATGCACCCTTCCTCAAAATTGAAGCAAGTAAATTTACAGAAGTCGGATATGTTGGTAGGGATGTTGAATCCATCATCCGTGATTTGATGGACATCGCCGTGAACATGGTGCATCATGAGAAGGAGAATGAAGTGGAATCAATGGCAGCTGTCCTAGCCGAAGACCGGTTGCTAAATTCACTTTTCCCGGCAGAAAGCATGACAGCAGAACGGCGTCGATCTGAAGAAGCCGAAGAGCGATTTCAACGTAACCAAGACCGGTTGATGAAAAAGCTGCAAAAAGGAGATTTTGAAAACAGGGAGATCGAATTGGATGTCCCGGATGACGGAGCGCCAATGATGCAGGTTTTTGGCCCGTTTGGCGGAATGGAAGATATGGCAACCAATATTAAGGATATGCTGTCTTCGGTTATGCCGGGCGGGAAAAAACGGCGACGGATGAAGGTATCTGAGGCAAGAAGTGTACTGAGAGAAATAGAAGCTCATAATCTTGTCGATCAGGATGAGGTGATTCGCATGGCGAAAGAACGTGTGGAAAACAGCGGAATTGTGTTCTTAGATGAAATTGACAAAATTGCGGGAAACAATGGAAGTGGAGGCCCTGATGTTAGCAGGGAGGGTGTCCAAAGGGATATTTTGCCTATTATAGAGGGAAGTTCCGTCCCGACAAAATACGGAATTGTCAAAACAGATCACGTTCTGTTTATTGCAGCGGGAGCTTTTCATGTTGCAACCCCCTCAGACATGATTCCTGAGCTGCAGGGGAGATTTCCAATCCGTGTAGAAATGGATAAGTTGACCACTCCTGATTTTATCAAAATATTGACGCACCCTAAGTCAGCATTAATCAAGCAATACCAAGCATTACTCGAAACTGAAGGTGTGGAGCTAATGTTTAATAAAACCGCAATAAAAAGAATTGCAGAAATCGCCACTGAAGTGAATCGGAAAACAGAAAACATCGGAGCGCGAAGACTGCATACGATTATGACAACCCTCCTCGATGAATACTTATTTGAGCATAGTGGCAGAAAGAAAAAAGCTATCGCTGTTACCGGTAAAATTGTTGATAATAAATTAAAAGATATAGCACAGGATCAAGATTTGAGCCGGTATATTCTGTGATTGGCTTAAGATTAGGATAGAGGAAAATGACGAAAGACTTTTTACATATCGCTGATTTCACAGCAGATGAAATACTGGGGATGTTGGATTTAGCTAAAGAAATAAAATCAAAATTCTATAAACACGAAGAGTATAAACCGTTTAAGAATCAATCTCTTGCTATGATTTTTGCAAAACCTTCCGCTAGAACTCGGATATCATTTGAAACCGGATTTACTTGGATGGGCGGACATGCGCTGTATCTTGGACCTAACGATATCGGAATCGGGAAAAGAGAAGCCGTAAAAGATATCGCACGTGTAGTCAGTAGATATAACGATATGATTATGGCACGGCTTTTTAACCACCGGCACATCCTTGAGCTTGCAGAATATTCATCAAGTTCGGTCATCAATGGATTGACTGACTATAATCATCCTTGTCAAATTATGGCAGATATTTTGACAATTCAGGAGCATTGCAAAACTCTCAACGACCTTAAAGTCGTTTATGTTGGTGACGGAAATAATATTGTTCATTCATGGCTGCAGTTAGCCACACGTCTGTCGATGGAATTTGTCTGCGCCTGTCCTGAAGGATATGAGCCGGATTCTACAACGGTTAATAACGTACATAAATCCGGTATTTCCTCAGTTGAAATAACCCATGATCTTAAGAAAGCCGTAAAAGAAGCCGACGTGATTTACACCGACGTTTGGGCATCGATGGGGCAAAAATCTGAAGCGGATGAACGGGAAAAAATATTCTCTGAATTTCAAGTGAATGAAGCCGTAATGGAATCCACTGGAAAAGAAACATTCTTTATGCATTGCCTGCCTGCCGAAAGAGGACGGGAGGTTACCGACGGAGTTTTGGAAGCACCGTATTCCATTGTTTTTGATGAAGCTGAAAATCGTATGCATGCCCAAAATGCCATCATGGTTTCGTTGCTGGGGGGAAACGGATAAATTTCGTTTTAAAATATTCGTGAATTCCGCCATTAAAAAATCTGTCTATGATTATGTGATCATCGGTTCAGGGTTTGGCGGTTCAGTATCCGCAATGCGGTTGAGTGAAAAAGGATACTCCGTTGCAGTTTTAGAAAAGGGGAAGCGGTACAGAACAGAAGATTTTCCTAAGACTAATTGGAATCTCAGAAAATATTTATGGATGCCGAAATTTGCATTATACGGCATCCAGTGTATGACATTACTCAGGGATGTGTTCATCCTTCACGGAGCCGGAGTTGGCGGAGGAAGCCTTGTTTACGCAAACACGCTGCTTGTCCCTCCTGACCATGCAATGAATCAATGGGGAGACGGAAGCTGGGCGAAACGTCTGCCTCCGTTTTTTACCATCGCAAAAAGAATGCTCGGTGTGGTTCCATCACCGGTGAAAACCGTTTCGGACTCAGCTTTAGAAGAAATCATTTCTGAATATAATTATCCTGATAGTTTTGCGCCGGTAGATGTTGGTGTGTATTTTGGTGAGCAGGGGAAAACTGTTTCAGACCCGTATTTTGATGGTGAAGGACCTGACCGCGCCGGATGTACAGAATGTGGCGGGTGTATGGTGGGGTGCCGGGAAAATGCGAAAAATACTCTGGATAAAAATTATTTGTATTTCGCAGAGAAAAATGGTGCTGTAATTATCCCTGAAACAGAGGCAACCCTGATTAATGAAAACCCCGACGGAATAGTCTCAATTGATACACAAAAAAGCACCGGATTTCTTCATCCAAAGAAAACATTTTATGCGAAAAACGTCATCCTTTCAGGGGGTGTGCTTGGTACAGTGAAACTCTTAAAGAAAAGTCAACTTGCAGGACTAAGTAACTTACCGGATTCCATCGGAAAAATTGTACGGACCAATTCAGAAACATTGATAGGTGTTGTATCCCATGATAAAAATGTCGATCATTCGAAGGGAATTGCTATATCTTCACAAGCCATGCTGGACGAACAAACACAGGTCGAATTAGTCCGATATGGAGCCGGGCAAGATGCGATGGGCAATCTCGGAACAGTGCTGACAGGTGGCGCAACAGCGCTCCCAAGAATATTTGTTTGGTTATCGACACTTGTAAGACATCCGATTCACACGTTTCGAAATTTGTGGCCGATTGGCTGGGCAAAACGCTCAACAATTCTGTTAGTCATGCAATCATTGGAAAATTACTTACATTTATCGCTAAAAAGATCATGGACGTTTTTTGGTAAACATCGGTTAGTTAGTGCGAGAAATACTAAAGATCCGATTCCATCTTACATTCCGCAGGCAAACAAATTGGCTGAGCGGATGGCAAAGAAATTAAAAGGTCGTGCCTGCAGTTCTATCCCGGAGGCTATCCTTGATACGGCTACGACCGCACATATTCTTGGTGGATGCATCCTTGGAGATAACCCAAAAACATCGGTGGTTGATGAGACACTCAAAATTCACGGAAAAAATAATTTGTATGTGATTGATGGGTCGGTCATCCCCGGAAATCTAGGTGTGAATCCGTCGTTAACGATTACCGCAATGGCAGAATGGGCGATGAGTTTGGTGAAGGATAAGGACATGAAATGAGTTCATACATCGAGAAAGACCAACTGAAGTGTTATAATCCTGCGACAATGGAATCGCTTGGTCTTGTGCCGTTTTCTTCTTCAGAGGCCGTGCACACCATATTGGATAATGCAAAAAAGGCAGCAACTTCTTTTAACGCCACTCCTCTGCGCAATAGAAAAAGATTAATACAGTTATTTCGAAAAGCCTTAGTTAAAAAGATGGATCAATTTGTCGGTACAATTCGAAACGAAACCGGTAAATCCTATCAGGATGCTGTCTTGGAGTTCTTTGTAGGCGTAGATCTTTTGACGACTAAGTCCGTACATGTGAAGAAAGCATTATCAAAAGAGCGGCGCTCAGTCGGACTTTATCTACACAAACGTGCTTGGGTGGAATACCATCCGCATGGAGTTGCCGGGATTATTTCCCCATGGAATTATCCTTTTATTTTGACCCTATCTCCGGTGGTTGAGGCTCTGCTTGCCGGGAATACTGTTGTTTTAAAGCCCTCAGAGCACACGCCGTTAACCGGAAAGTTATTAAAAGAAACCTTCGATGAAATCACTAATCAAAAACAAATATTTCAAATCGTTATTGGAACTGCAGACGTTGGGAAAAAGCTGATCGAAAGTGAAAACACTGACATCATTTGTTTTACGGGCAGTACGGCCGTCGGTCGCATTATTGCTGCAGAATGCGGTGAACGGCTAAAGCCATGCATCCTCGAATTGGGAGGGAAAGACGCGATGATCATTTTGGAAGATGCGGATTTAGAGCGTGCCGCAAATGCCTGTATTTGGGGCGGGTTTTCCAATGCCGGACAAACCTGTATTTCCGTCGAGCGAGTAATCGTGTGTGAGCCTGTATTCGATAAATTTATTGAAAAACTGAAGCTGAAAATGGAGGCGATATCCTGTGGCGAAACCGATGCCAATCAGATAGGCGCGATGACCATGCCTGCCGGGCTGGAAAAAGTAAACCATCAGCTTGATGAAGTGAAACCTCATTGCAGAGATATGCACGCTCCGGTTAATGTTCAGATGGATAGAGGTCAGTTTTGTGTTCCAACTTTAGTCATTGAACCGGATGCAGACCAAACCATTAGCCATGAGGAGACTTTCGGCCCGGTTATATCTGTAAATAAAATCAAAGATGAACACGAAGCGATTCAAAAAGCCAACGAAAGCAGATATGGATTAGCGGCAAGTGTGTTCACTGCGAATAAGAAAAAGGGGAGAGTCATCGCCAAAAAGTTACAGGCAGGGATGATTATGATTAATGACGTTCAGACAGGATATGGAATAGGAAGCTTGCCTTTTGGCGGTGTGAAGGATTCCGGGATTGGTCGTGTTCACGGGATTGAAGGGTTGCGGTCGTTCAGCAGAGTGTCGTCTGTTGTGGAGACCCGGTTTAGCCTTCGATCAGAACCCTGGTGGTACAGCGGCATCCAATCATTTCCGAAGTGGATTCGACAGTTTGTTAAGTTTCGTTATAGATAATTGAGTTCCTTCCGTAAATAGCAAGTTGGACTGCCTACCTGTCTTAACACCCACTACGCGGACGGGCAGATATTTTCCGTTCCGTGGCGAACTCTTAATTTTTATCTAAAGTAATAATGCACCCCGGCTTGTGGAATAAACATTGTGATGTTTCCACTCCTAGAAAAGGTCATCGGGAGGTCTACGGAGATTCTTATGTTTTCTAAAATCTCATATTCAATGCCAAGACCAATTCCGAAAAATATATCCCGTGTAGACGTATCCGTCTGTTTGATATCAGAAACAGGGCCATAGGAATAGGTGCTGTCAGAAAGAATAGAGTATTTGTAATCCTTAGAGTATTCTGTTTCTGTCGTGAAATATGTGCTTACTCCGGTTATACCATAAAATGTGGATTTTTTTGCTCTGTGTAGTGGTAGGTAATACATAAATCCTACGTTCCCCCAGCTACCGTCGTATCCCCAATCACGTTCTGTATAAATTCTAGATGTATCCGGAGTCCAGCCTCCAGGATTATAACTTTGTGTATACCCTTCTGAGAACCAAGTTTCGTCTTCATCTGCACCATCGTTGAAAGACATTAATCCAAAGGTGATCTGAAATCCTCGGGTCTCATCCAGTTGACGATAAGAAAATCCACTGCCGGATATCATCCCTGCTGCAAATCCTAACCCCTTTGTTAATTTAGTGTCTTGCGAAAATAATATTGTTGATAGGCTCATTAGTACAATTAGTATGTTTTTCATGTGCGTTGTTCCTTTTCCATTTATTTGTTAGGGTTACTTAAACTATTCTTTGGCACCCAACTGATTTTATATTCGGTCAGGTCATCCGGGAGTGTTATTTTCGGATTATCGATGACCCATTTCCCAATAATTTTGGATTCTAAAAGTGTCATATCAAAGTGGCTCATGGCGATTCCGATATCGATGCGCTGCAAGTCAGCTTTACCGGTTTTGGCTAAAATCGGTTGGTCTTGATATCCGTGTGTTCGCCGTAGATAAAAATGCCAACTATTATCACTTTTCACGATGTTCCACGGCTGTTTGTTAGATGCCGATGGTGCCAGTCGAAGCATTTCAAGAGCAGTTGTAAATTTTCCGGTTTCTTCTTTTTTCAGCGGAGTATCAAAGCTTTCATAAAAAAATAATCTTTCCCACGCTCTACGGTGATCTGATTTTGCGAACTTTCTGATCATCCTATCGGTTCTGCGTTTTTTCTCGGCGGGATAACCAATTGCAATCACAGCCGGGAGACTTTCATTTTCTTTTAATCCGATTAAGTTGCTGAATACGCTTTTTCTAAACGTCCCGCCCATCCAGCAGGTTCCCAGACCCAACGCCGTGGCTTTTAGGATTATCTTTTCAAGTACATAGCCAAATTCTTCTAATTCCAACTGGTCCGTACATTTTGTGGTTACTCCTACAAGAAATTCATCTGTACCATTTATAAATCCGTAAGTATTTAGCCGTCTTAATATCGCTAAACCGGATGTAACCTGTCCTAAATGAAAACGTGAATGTGTTCCGAAAGGACCGGCGTTATTCTCCTCGGCATACTTCAGCAGTTCAGACTTGAGTTGATCTGATATTGGTTTGTTTTGAAAGCTCCTGCAGGAGTATCTGGAGCGGATCACATCAATAATTGAATAGTCGTCCATCAGTTTTATTTTTTCAGCGGACGCCCGATGGCCAATACATTTCCGTCAGGATCAGCATAGTAAGCAGCTTCATCGCCCCATGGGCGCTCGGAAAGCGGTGTCAGACATCTTGCACTAATTGCTTCAAATCGTTTTATAACGGCTTCCAAATCTTCCGTATGAAAATAGAATTCCGTACCGTTAATTGCCCCTTTTGAAACTATTTCAGGTTTTTGCCTGAGATTTACGGCGAAGGCTTCTTTTTTGTACAGCATAAAATGAGTTCTGTTCGGCAGTTCATAAATGGTAATCATATTTTCTTGCAGAAAAATTTTCCATTGAAACACGGTTGAGTAAAACTCTGTTGAATGTTGTAAATCTGATACAGCAATAATGGTGCTTACAAGCCGAATTCCGGCAGAACTATTTCGTGATATCATATGTGCGATTATCTATCTTTAAATATCAATTTAGAGATGATCAATCCGGGACAATATCCACTGATTACTGCAACTATAAAGGTGACGGCGGGAACATATAAAAGCCAATGGACAGTTTCAAATCCTGTGAACCAAATACCTATCCAAATAATTAATCCCGACACAAGGAAAAAGAACCGTTTGTCTTTAGCGAGTTTGTATTGTATTACGTTCATCATATTTCCATTTATTTGAGTAGTAGTATTTTTTGCGTTTCGACAAATTCTCCTGCGACCATCTGTACAAAATACATTCCGCTTGAGTGATTTGATGCATCCCATTGAAGAGTGTGATAACCTCTCACCACTTCACCATTCACCAATGTTTCGACCAACCGTCCGGTGATATCATATATTTGCAATGTCACGGGACTGCTCACGGATAATTGATAACGGATAACTGTTTTCGGGTTGAACGGGTTTGGATAATTACCCGTTAGTTCAAATTCCTCTGGATAAGATAAAAGTGCCATTGTTTCAGTACTAGTATCTAATTGTTTTACTCTAAAACCACCGGAAACACTAACTGAGTGAATATCTGTATCTTTGTCGCTGTTAAAATCGGTAACTTCACATTTTAAAGAAAAGTTGACCGGTGATGATTTTGATATAGTTTGTTCGCCTTCCCATTCTGTCATTTCTATCCATACAGCAGGAGGACGTCTAATTAAATTGCCGGCTTCATCAACCAAATCATCATCAAACGATGTTCTTTCTGGTGGAAAACCATTATCATCTCTTGACCACCAATGATAATTAGTATATGTACCGCTGCCACCGGAAGGACTCGCCGTAAAGTAACCTAGCTCATTATAGCCTAATGAAGTTGGGCCAGAGATAGAGACCGAAGGAGGAACAGGAGGAGTTGGATCAGGTAATTGACCTGTCTCAACCGCAAACCAATACATTAAACCAGCAGCGGCCCGGATAGCAAGTGGGTACAGTACATTATGCATACTAACAATATTTGAATAATTGATTTCATCTGTTTCCATTGGTAAACCTAATACTGGAATTATATCTTCCAAATTAGGACATGTAGCGTCAATATTATCATCTCCATCTGTACGGCCCGAAGCATAGTGATCCGTAATTTGATTTAAAAAATACATTAAATAAAAAACAGGGTCATCCCATTCATTATAAGGGTTTATATAAGTTCCCCCAAAAGAATAAATTTCATCTGCCGTCCATTGATGTAAGTTAGGAACATTTACTTCATAATAATCTTCATACATTCCATTATTACCAGCGTGTGCATCATTATGAACGTGCGCTGGAACAGACATATCCTCAAGTAAATGACACATTCGGCCAAGTATTTCATAGGCATGGGCTTTTTGGAAAAGAATATATTCTGGACCCCAAGATGGACAATCAGTTGAATACCAGTAGGCATCTTCAGCTAAATAACTATTTGCTTCGAAAGCTTCAATACTCTTATAGAAATTTACTATACCAGGAGTGTCAAATTTAGTCACTAATTGCAGACTATTTACCCCACACCATGTCCAAGACATTATTTCATTTTCATAAGCCCAGGCAAAATCATAGTAACCATTAATATACTTTCTCATTTTTGTCATGGCATTTTTAGGAATTGAAAAACTCCAATACCCAAAATCAGAATCATCATTTAAAAATGTAGATGCATTTTCACCGTTGTCAGCATTCCAAAAATGAGTTATTGAGGTATGAGCTTCTCTTAATGAGCCAAACATACTTATGAGTGTATTAGTTGGAATAACCTGGTTATAATCTGGTTGTTGAGTTAACCCATACCCATAAACGACATCGTATTCATCTTCAAGGTAAGCACCAGATACGATTTTTAAAGCACCAAATGAGCCATCTGCTGAAGAGCCACTCCAAACGTCAGAAGTTCCAATATATTCTTCCATATCAGATAATTCAGTAGGAAACGATTTCTTCAATAATTTAAAAGCCTCTCGTGTTATATGTTGGTGTGTAACTTGATCATGTGCAATAAGGTTAGATAGTGATATCATAGTAAGAATAATAACAATTAGAAAACGAATAAGCATATTTGGGACTCCTTTTTCAGCTAAATAACAATAGTCACCTAAGAAATAACATTTACATTTTTCCAATATAAATTTCTATAACACCGCTATATAAATTTTTTTGATTATTTAAATTTGAAATCATGGAAATTCCTATACCAAAATATTTTGTTATATCAAACTTTACAGCTGCTTTTATTGGAATACTAAGTAAAGATATTTTTACTTTTTCAAATTTTATCTCATCAATTTTTTCACCACGGTCTATGGCATTAAAAAAACCAATTCCACCGCCAATATTAACAACAATCTTCTCCTTTCCAATATCTCTTCCATACAGTAGTCCAATTTCCCTTAAACTTAAAGGTGGTTCTTCAAACTCATAACCTCCAGGGCTAAATCTCAATTCATCTGCTTTTATGTACCTTAGAGTAAATAAATTCTTTCCAAATTTATAAGAAATACTGCTATTTATTAAAGGTCCAAAATAACTGATTCCTAAACCAAAATTAAGCCAATAAGCAGTATTTTCATCTCTATTATCATTCATTCGCAGAGGTGTGTTGGAAGATTGAAATGCATTAATAGAAATTTCAATTTCAGCCTTATCAACCATTCGATCATTATTGCTTATCTGTATACCTTGTGTTAAGCCAGATTGAAAAACTAATAATGACTTTTCTGAATATAATTGCTGTGAAAAAACTACACTCGTTAAAAAGTAGAAAAATATAATAATACTGTTTTTTACCATTAATCCTCCAAAATTAAGGTATTGTATCAAAGTTAGTTGAAACAAGGAAACTCATACTAAATTAGGTGTATTAAATTTAAGTTCATTTTTCAATGATAATCTCAATTATAGCAATTGAACCTACATCATACTTACATTTTCTTGAGTGAGTAATAATCCCCATTTTCCTATTTCATTAACATTACTTTTTGAGTCTTCATAAAACCACCGACTTTCAACCGTACAAAATACATTCCGCTTGAGTGATTTGATGCATCCCATTGAAGAGTGTGATAACCTCTCACCACTTCACCATTCACCAATGTTTCGACCAACCGTCCGGTGATATCATATATTTGCAATGTCACGGGACTGCTCACGGATAATTGATAACGGATAACTGTTTTCGGGTTGAACGGGTTTGGATAAGCAGGATGCAATGAAAAGGTTGAAGGGGAGAGGATGGATGGATTGTCCTCATAAATTGCCAATACTTCAGTTGGAGCATCGGTAGTGAA
>JACNKV010000046.1 GCA_014381855.1 Fidelibacterota bacterium
GATGAGTTTTGGATAATTTGACATCGGATGGTAAAATATCATGATCACCGTGACAATCCATACACTGGGGCATATCCTCGCATTTACCAACTGCCATTCGGCCATGGGCTTCATATTCATCTGATGCATCATCATGGCAATTTCGACATCCTTCGTCTCCGGCATAAAATTCTGATGATTCATCGTGGGGAGCCGTGTCCATGTCCTCATGACATTCAAGACATTCAAACCCATCATGAATTGAGTTTGACAAATCCTTTTCAATCAATGTTTCATGTTTGCCGGTCTCATGGCAGTCGATACAATCACCACTGTCAATTTCTGCTGCTTCATCCTGCGAGTAGCCAATATTCAACAAGCATGAAACAACCAAAATGAAGCAAACGATCAGTAGTTTATTTGATAACATTTGATAATTTCTTTTTGAATTTCAGTTCTAATTTTCCCAAACCCCTGCACTATACATAAAAGGCTGGAGATCGGTGACCCCCAGCCTTTTGTTGAAGAGAGAAACGTAGGTCTCTTATTTCAAATAGACCATTTTGATGGTTTTATTAAACTCCGGTGTGGTCATCTCAGTAAAGTAAACACCGGCGGGTACAGGTGTACCATTGTCGGTAGTCCCGTTCCATCTTAATTGATAATTTCCGGCACCCAGCGTGTTTTTCACAAGTGTCGCTATCTGTTTTCCGATCAAATCGTAGACAACCACCCGCACGTCAGATTCTTTCTGAAGAGAGAAGTCGATCGTTGTGGTTGGGTTGAACGGGTTTGGATAGTTCTGAGCCAAGTTGAATTTAGCAGGAATGGTATTATCCTGAACTGTCGATACGGCTCCGTGCATGTTTGCAGCAGAGACAACTGCTTCTGCCAGTGTTTTATCCAAAATTGCATCTGTGGGATCATCATTATGGCAACCTAAACAAGAATAAGCTGGACTAAGCGAAGCAGAGCGTGTTTCGTCATCGCGTACTGCAGAACCATCTTCGGTAAACATGGATTCAGCATCCACAGTAATTGCTAACAA
Source organism: Fidelibacterota bacterium (assembly GCA_014381855.1). Lineage (GTDB taxonomy): Bacteria > Fidelibacterota > Marinisomatia > Marinisomatales > JACNKV01 > JACNKV01. The sequence goes on from JACNKV010000046.1 coordinate 1,028, forward strand.
ATGTGAACGGACATCGCCCATGTAACCACTTTCTCCCCGGGTTGTCCCGGATTTAGCTGCAAATGGCATATGACAGTCTACACACGTTGCATTGGTATTATGATTCGTCATTCCTACTTGAGTACTATGGCATGTTTCGCATGTTGTCGTGATTGCGTCACCATCCCAAATTACACGTTTGTGTGGGTCATGGCACGTCGTACAATTGAATCCCTGCTCTGAATGGTTTGAAGAGACAAACTCATCCCATTGTTCATGATGTTTAATAAAACCGCTACTGGAATTAATGGGGCTGGTGTAGCTACGATTATGGCAAGTACCGCATAGGAAAGTTACATCATCGCTGGTTGCACTTGGTGTTTGCACTACGCCGTTAATATCTAGTCCGCCAATGCTGTTATCTAAATGAGCGTATTCATATACACGATCGATATGCTGTATATCTCCACCTGTCTGAACATGATTGCTCCCTGGTCCATGACAGCCTTCACATCCAACGCCGCCTTCGGTAAATGTTCCTAAGCCCTCCACACCAGGTAGCCATGTTCCTGTGGTGTCTCCACCTGTGGTATGACATTTGAAGCAAGAATAGTTATACAATTTATTCGTGGTAGAAGCGCTGTAGTCAACCCAACCATGTTCTTCGCCACCAAAGAAATTGAATTGGTTGTGACCACCGCCAGCTCCGGGCAGGGTGCTGCTGGCCGTGCCGACAATTATTCCGTCGGTACCAACAAAACGTGCTTTCCATCCAAATCCGCCAATCACGCCGGCAATATTTGACCAATCCAAACTTCCGTCACCAAGGTTGGTTAACCACGTACTTTGGAAATTCGTTACAAAGTCCGGATAAATTGGAGCTTGATTATTCTCAATTACAGAGAATTTGTAAGGGTGACCAGAATCATTCCAATCGTTATATTTTTCAGTATGGCAAACGCTGCAAGTTGGTGAGCCCACATACGTGGGATCGTCAACCGGTGCAGCATGCATATTGGCAGCAAGATTCACAACTTGATCGAGATCCATTTCTGGAATTGCATCTGTGGGATCATCATTATGGCAACCTAAACAAGAATAAGCTGGACTAAGCGAAGCAGAGCGTGTTTCGTCATCGCGTACTGCAGAACCATCTTCGGTAAACATGGATTCAGCATCCACAGTAATTGCTAACAAATGTGAACGGACATCGCCCATGTAACCACTTTCTCCCCGGGTTGTCCCGGATTTAGCTGCAAATGGCATATGACAGTCTACACACGTTGCATTGGTATTATGATTCGTCATTCCTACTTGAGTACTATGGCATGTTTCGCATGTTGTCGTGATTGCGTCACCATCCCAAATTACACGTTTGTGTGGGTCATGGCACGTCGTACAATTGAATCCCTGCTCTGAATGGTTTGAAGAGACAAACTCATCCCATTGTTCATGATGTTTAATAAAACCGCTACTGGAATTAATGGGGCTGGTGTAGCTACGATTATGGCAAGTACCGCATAGGAAAGTTACATCATCGCTGGTTGCACTTGGTGTTTGCACTACGCCGTTAATATCTAGTCCGCCAATGCTGTTATCTAAATGAGCGTATTCATATACACGATCGATATGCTGTATATCTCCACCTGTCTGAACATGATTGCTCCCTGGTCCATGACAGCCTTCACATCCAACGCCGCCTTCGGTAAATGTTCCTAAGCCCTCCACACCAGGTAGCCATGTTCCTGTGGTGTCTCCACCTGTGGTATGACATTTGAAGCAAGAATAGTTATACAATTTATTCGTGGTAGAAGCGCTGTAGTCAACCCAACCATGTTCTTCGCCACCAAAGAAATTGAATTGGTTGTGACCACCGCCAGCTCCGGGCAGGGTGCTGCTGGCCGTGCCGACAATTATTCCGTCGGTACCAACAAAACGTGCTTTCCATCCAAATCCGCCAATCACGCCGGCAATATTTGACCAATCCAAACTTCCGTCACCAAGGTTGGTTAACCACGTACTTTGGAAATTCGTTACAAAGTCCGGATAAATTGGAGCTTGATTATTCTCAATTACAGAGAATTTGTAAGGGTGACCAGAATCATTCCAATCGTTATATTTTTCACTATGGCATATTTGGCAGGACGGTGAACCCACATAGCTTTGAGCATAGGTCAGTCCACTTACCAAAGAAAGCATCACCATAATTGTTAACATTTTTTTCATGTGTTTCCTCTATTGTCTGTGTTGTATTTGAACATTTTCTTGTCTCAAGAAAATTCCGTTAAATAACCATAAAAGGATATACATATCCTTAAATGGGCTTATTCACCACACAAATCTACATATTGATTATTAGGATTAGTTTAAAAGCAGATTAAAAAATTCTAATTATTCAAAGAAATCTTTGCGCTGTTTAGAAAATGTTATGTAGTTTGCTTTCATGCGATTACTCATTGTAGAAGACGAAAAATCAATCGGACAGCAAATTGTTGGGTATTTTACGGATATGGGGTATTCCTGCCGTTGGGTAAAAAACTGCAGGGATGCGCAGGAAGAACTATCCATTGAAGAATTTGACTGTATTATTTTGGACAGAAGACTACCAGACGGTGATAGCATCTCTGTTTGCAGAGAGGTTAGAGGGAGGGAGGTTCAAACACCAATCATCATGCTTACAGCCTTATCTGACGTTGATGAACGTATCAAAGGGTTGGATAGCGGTGCGGATGACTATTTGGTAAAGCCGTTTTCGACCGATGAACTGGCCGCAAGAGTCAATGCATTAATTCGCCGTAATTCCTATAAAAACACCCCGGTTTTATCGATTGGAGAAATAAAACTTGATTCCGTAAATCGCGAAGTGTCTATTAACAGTAGTATTGTAACCCTTTCAAACCGTGAATTCCTTTTGTTAGAATATTTGATGCGGATGGCAGGAAAGCCCTTAACACGCATACAAATCCTCGAAAATGTTTGGGATATGAACATAGATTCCAATACCAATATTGTGGATGTGTATATTAATTATGTCCGAAATAAAATAGACAAGGGGACCTCACAATCACACATTGAAACGGTGAGAGGATATGGGTATAAATTTAAAAATATTTCATAGACTGTCTCTCCGGAATAAAATTATTCTTTGGTCCTCAACATTGGTTGGGGTGATCCAGTTGATATCAATTATTTTCGCTGTTTACTTGGTGCGGGTACAAGGTTTGCATAATTTGGATCATGTCCTTGAGAATGAAACGAATGAGATGGAGCGTACTTTATCGGTAGATACAGACGGTATGCTCTTAATTCGTGGTTTAGATTGGCTGGAAGATCATCATGTTTCAGCAGATAATGATCCTGTATTTGTCCAATTTCTTGATGAAAAGAAACACACAGTAAAAAGTTCACGTAATTTATTTGGGAAAGAAATACCGCACGAGGGTGTTAAAATAAATAAACCGGTCACTTATGAAGCTATGTTTAACGAAGAGCAACTTCGGATATTAGCAACCCCTGTTCGATTTTCCTCTAAACATTATGGCTGGTTGTTGGTTGGTGTCACCTATTTTGATATAGAGGAAATTCAAAACATTTTGATAAACAGATACTTTCTTTTTTTTCCACTTTCTATATTATTAGCCACACTCGGTAGCCACTATTTAGCAGAAAAAACACTTTCTCCTGTAAAAAATATCTCTAAAACGGTTCAACGTATCACAATGTTAAATTTAGATAGATTGGTTTCCGTTCCACAAACCCGCGATGAAATATATTATCTTGCAGTCTCAATAAACGAATTATTGCAGAGACTAAAAATAAGTATTAAATCTGTTCGACAATTTACGGCAAATGCTTCTCACGAATTAAAAACCCCTCTGGCTGTAATTCATGCCAGGTTTGAACAGCTACAATCCGCATCAGATGTGAAGGAAAAGAATGGTCATGCCGAAGAAATTCACAAAGAATTGTCCAAGCTTTCTAAAATTATTGAAATGTTATCTATATTGACGAAAGTAGATTCTCAAAATATTCGTTTTCAAAAAGAAACCGTGTGGCTGAATGATATAATTCACGAACAAATTGAACGGTTTAGAGTAGCTGCGACCGATAAACAGATCAAAATTGTTACATCCGGCTTAAGTTCAATTTCATATGTAGGTGATTCATACTGGTTCAATATAATGATCTCTAATTTGCTTGACAATGCGATTAAATACTCACCGGATAAAGGCAGGGTTATGATAGCAGTGAAAAAAGATCAAAGCGGACATCTCGTTCTTTTGGTGACCAACGAGGGACCGGGTGTGAAAAAAGAATCAATTCCGAAACTTACGGAAAGATTTTTTCGCGACAGTCAGCACTCAGAACTTCCCGGAACAGGCTTGGGATTATCTATCGTAAATCGAATAATTCAAAATTATAACGGTGATTTGGTGTTTGAAAGTGATCCGAGTTTTGGGTTTAAAGTGATGGTCATACTGCCGGTGGCTTGAAGAGTGACAGGAGAGAATTATTATCTGATTATTTTATAAAATTATCGTATTTTTACACAGGAAATCCAGGCATTTTTTGCACACCTTCATTCAGTTAAAAGGAAAATATATGAACATCAAACAACTTGGCATCGTTCTTCTTGTCGTCGGCATTGCCATCTACGCGTTGAAATTCATCACCGTCATCGTAAATTACTTGTTCTCCACTTGGTATCTTGGCTTGGCGTCTCTTGCTCTTATCGCAGGTGCAGGACTCATCATTTATAATTACTACAAGGAGAGTTCTGAGGACTGATAATTTTCCAACCAAATAGATCTCTTGAAGAAGAGATTAAGTCTAAAGCCGCTGAATTAGGATTCCAAAAAGTCGGTATTACCGACACAGCATCAAACAGTGAAGCTAAACAGAATTTGCTTCAGTGGTTTCAACATGGTTTTCATGCCTCCATGCATTGGATGGAAAAACGCCAAGACGAACGCGGGGACATCTTGAAATATTTTCCCGGTGCAAAAACCGTGATATCCGTCGGGATGAATTATTATAACGATTTTGATGTAGACAGTTACAAAATCAGCCGGTATGCCCGAGGCGATGACTATCATAACATTATCAAAAAGAAATTATTCAGGCTGCTGGAGTTTGTTCAATCCTTTGAGTCTAAAGTTAAGGGCGTTGTGTGTATTGATACATCTCCGGTGATGGAAAAAGTCTGGGCACAGCGCGCCGGGTTGGGCTGGCAGGGGAAACATACTAATCTGATTACAAGTGATTATGGTAGTTGGATATTTCTTGGTGAACTTGTTTTGGATATTGAACTTGAACCGGATGCGCCGTTTGAGCAAGACCTCTGCGGGACCTGTACCGCGTGTGAAGATGCCTGCCCAACACAGGCGCTCTCGGACGGAATTTTAGACTCAAACAAGTGCATCTCCTATTTGACAATCGAACACCGCGGAGAGTTGCCCGCAGAATTTCAAGGGAAATTTGACAACTGGATTTATGGCTGCGATATTTGTCAGGAAGTTTGTCCGTGGAATCACAAATCACAAACTCAAACAGAAAAATCGGGATTTTATCCCCGTAAAGAAATTACAACATGGAAAAACAAAGATTGGGATTCCATGAGTGAGGATGACTTTCGTAACTTGTTTAAAGGGTCTGCGGTAAAAAGAACGAAGTTTAGCGGACTAAAAAGAAATATCAAATTCATCCGCAATGCTGAGTCATTCACAAAAAAATAAAAGCACAAGGAAAGAGGATCAAATGGAATCAATGAAAGGGACAAAAACCGAACAAAATTTGTTGAAATCTTTTGCCGGAGAATCACAGGCAAGAATGCGATATGATTATTTTGCATCGCAAGCAAAAAAAGAAGGCTATGAGCAAATCTCTGCAATCTTTCAGGAAACTGCTTTAAATGAAAAGGAACACGCAAAAAGATTCTTTAAGTTTTTAGAAGGGGATATGGTTGAAATTACAGCGATGTATCCTGCGGGAAAGATAGGCTCAACCCTGGAAAATCTAAAAGCTGCAGCCGAAGGTGAAAATGAAGAATGGACAAAACTGTATCCTGAATTTGCAAATATAGCGGAACAGGAAGGCTTCAAAGAGGTTGCCATTGCGTTCAGATTGATTGCAAAAGTTGAAAAGGCACATGAGGAAAGGTATAAAACATTATATACGAATCTTGAAGAAGGAAAGGTTTTTGAGCGGGAAGGTAAAATCATCTGGAAATGCAGGAATTGTGGGTATTTGCACGAAGGCATAAAAGCACCCAAAATTTGCCCTGCTTGCCTACATCCTCAGTCCTATTTTGAGATAAAAGAAAAAAACTATTAAAAGAGGAGGAAAAATGCCAAAAGTCGGAGTTGTTTTATCAGGATGCGGTGTTTATGACGGCGCGGAGATCCATGAATCTGTCATCACCATGCTTGCGTTGGATCGTGCCGGGGCAGAGATGGTGTTAATGGCACCGAATATCGATCAGCTGCATGTGATTAATCATGCCACCGGTGAAGAAATGGACGGGGAGAGCAGAAATGTACTGATCGAATCAGCCCGAATCGCCCGTGGTGAGATCAAAGATGTTGTTGAAATTACTGCCGAAGATATCGATGCGTTAATTTTCCCGGGCGGGTTCGGTGTTGCCAAAAATCTCTGCGATTATGCCATGACAGGTGCAGAATGTATGGTCAATCCTAATATTTATCGGTTAGCGGTGGAAGTACACATGGCGAAAAAACCGATCGGTGTCATTTGCATTGCACCAACCATGTTGGCAAAAATCATCGGAGAACAAGGCGAAACAGTGGATTTAACCATCGGCAGCGACGAAAAAACCGCCAAAGACATTAACGAAATGGGTGCAAATCATGTCTCATGTCCGGTGACAAAAACGGTTGTCGACAGAGAAAAGAAAATTGTGTCTACTCCTGCTTATATGCTTGCCGGAAGAATCAGCGAAGCCGCAGACGGGATTGAACAATTAGTGAAAGATGTTTTAGCGTTGACGGGTTGAAGAGTTCGCCCAAGCGGATAGATTGATGGGAGTAAAATGATGAGGTAGGTATCATTTTCAGCTGACAATAATTTGGCTATGCCTCATTATTGTTCTCCGTAATCTACTTTTGTTCTGCCAGCAGCAGGCGGGCGTATAAATTCAAATGTTTGCATCTCGATTTTCGAGGAATAATGCAGTCTAATAAAAGCACGAAAATATTCTGTTGCGAACCTAATTCCTCAAATCAATATCGATCGATCCTAATCCGATTTCCACGGACATTCTGATAGTCGGGCGCCCGGCTTTCCAGTCAGGACTTACCCAGTGCGAATCATCTTTTTTAACCATGTCGCGGATTTCTACGGAAGATAAAAAATTATCATAGATCTCAATTCGGATATTGGTATTTTCTGGCAGAATGATATCCATAGCTCCCAAACCAATCTCAATATCTACATTCATGTCATAGATTTGTTGACCGCGAAAGTCTATAGATGCCGAGCCCAATCCTACTTCAATATCAATGTTTTCCGCACGGAGGTTCCCAAGTTGCCGAATGTCTATATCGCCTAACCCGTTAGAAAGCTGTACTTTTTTACACCGAATAGGATTTTGGTCTGATACCGTCATAAAAACATCACTCAGTCCACAGTCGATATCTAAGCTCGACAATCGGATGCCGGTAAAATCCAGATGAGCAGACCCCAGCCCGAAGTCCAACTCCAATTCTGTGGGGACTGTGGACGGTAATAAAAAGTCAATATCATTTTTGTATTTGTTAATCTGTTTACGGACATTCAGATCGAAACTAAAATTAAGTTCATCATCCTCATGTTGATCTTCAATAGATTCCATGTCCACGGTCAGGATTCCTTTCGCTCCATGACGGATATAACGCACATCCGGGATAATCTTTTCTACAGCGTAAGTGATCGTGCCATCAATAGCATTTCCTTTTGGATTTGCCCCAAGAACAAATTCGCCAAGTCCGTAGGAAAATTCCACCTCAAGCAACTGCCGGTTTTCAACAGAATAATGAAATGTATCTGTGCGGATTTCTGTTGCGTCATCATGAGCCATTAATACGGAAGTGATTGTAACTCCGATGAGAAAAGTTTTGATCTTCATATCTTAAACCTTCATTATTTTTTGTCTGTGTTCGCTGTTGTTCATTTTATTGTTAGCGTAGAGCATGGAGCATAGAGTTATGTGTTAAGTGATTTCGAAAAACCAACTATCATCTTGGATATTTCATCCAATTCAATTAGATGCTTTCCAACATCATTTATGTTGATATGTTCCGCATTAACTAAAATCATTAAGATATTAGCCACTTCAAACACGGATCGTCGAGAGAATTTCAGAAAATTCTGAAAATCTTTTGACGATGTGGATCCACTACCTTCAGCGATATTATTGGTTATGGATAAAGTAGCGCCGCGTAACTGTTCTGCAAAACGAAACTTTTTCTCTTTTTCCAACTTATCAGCAATTTGAAAAAGTGGCATCGATATCTTCGATGCTCTTTTCCAAATATCCATTGTCTGAAACCGAAATAATTGATTCTTCACAACTCTTTGCTCCATGCTCTTTGCTCCATGCTCTTGAGACTCTGTGACAAATCTTTAGAAATTAAAATCAAGTCTGATTGTTGTTTGCCAAACGTCACGTCCGTCTAAAGGTCGGGAAAAATTAAACCGTGGTCTTACATCATCGTCAGAAAGCGCAATGCCAAAGCCAGCAGAAGCAATCCCGTTTGTAATAATTTGGCCGGTATCTTCAAATCCGTATTCGCTTTTGTCCCAGGCATGTCCGGCATCTGCAAAAAGGATAATGGTGAAATCATCGTCCATAAATTCCGGTGTCAACATTATTTCCAGATTCAGTTGAACGAATTGATTCCCTGTTTGATCTTTATAAGCATGAGCAGGGACGGACCCCAATCCACCGATACCGAAATGCCTGAATTCGGGAAGGTCGCCCAAAGATGTTCCTGCCATTAAACGTGTTCGGATGACGTAATCATCATACACCCGTAATTGTGCTTTTGCTAAACCCATCACACGTGAATAACTGCTGTCCACGCTCTGCTCTCCTTTCATGTAGAAAGCAAAGCCTGAATCGAATTGATCAAACTCTAAGGGTTTAAACGCCAGAATAGCGCGATAAAGTTTTTTATCATAACGTTCTTCGATGGTGTTCGGGCGAAATTCACGATCTTTTTGAAATAATGTCCACAAAGAGTAATGAACAGGGATTTCCTCTTGCCGAAGGTCAACTCGTGAGGTTTTTATTTTGAGCCAGTGCAGATCTACGCCAACTCCGTATTCGTAACCGGATTCATCCCAGCGATCGTAGAAATCCTGTTTTGCCAAAATGCTTGCCGTAGAATTTTCCCAGTCTGCCAATCGCCAGTCGTCATCGGTTTTGGCTTCACGAAATGCGCTTCCAAAAAGGATTATATTTTTGTTTCGAAATAAAGATTGCTCGAGGGTAATTCGCCCTGCATAGGTTTTGTGGGAGAACCGCCATCCGGCAGTAACACTGAGCCGTAAACTTGATTTTCCGTTTCTGTCCCAGGAGGTTGTAGGAAAGGATAAAAGTAAACCTTCATTTCGGTTATAGGTAAAGGGTAGCACCTCTGGGTGAACCCAGCTTTGCCGATACCAAGTGGAGTATTCATCAATGTCAAAATCAGATGATCCTTCAATTTCGGGACTACTTTCTTTTTCACGATAGACAATGCCCTCTTTCAGATTTGCTTCGATAATTTTTCCGTTGATCACGGCACCGGGAGCCTCGTGTACCACACCTCCGACTGCAATAATCTCTCCGTCAATCACAGCGGTGGAATTAATGTAAATAACTCCGCCGTACACCGTAATTCGTCCCTTCACGGTTCCGTTTACTGTAAGGTCTCCTCCGGCAATGCGGATATTATTATGTACCACCTTGCTGGTATCGATGACATAATCGCTGAATAAACGAATCTCATCGGATGGCGTTAACTGGTCTGTTTTATTCCAGCCCGATGCTGAAATCAGAAAAACCGGAAGTAATATAATGATACAGTATTTTAGAAATTTCATGAGTTTAGTTCCTTTCGATCGTGATGTGGCCGTAGGCATTTCGAAGTTTAATGGAGTGTTCACCATCTCCGATAGTTCCGTATGCTTCTACATCATTATGTTTCTTGATGATCGTCAGCGGGAATTCCGAATCGATGGCGTAATGGTTTTCTCCGTTTTGGATAAGCGCATCAATGGTGGCAGAAATACCGTCCGGGACTGACAGATAAATGTCCCCTGAGGACGTCTTCAAATCAATGGAATAGTCCTCACCCATTCTCAACCGAGATTTTTCAATGTAAATATTCCCGGCAGATGTCTTAGCAAAAATCCCGCTTTGAATTCGCTCTCCATGGATAGATCCGCCACTGGTTGTTACATCTACATTGCCGGTTACATTGTCGATGTCAATATCGCCGCCGGATGTATTTCCCCTCACAGAACCCCGAATATCTTCCATTGTTAAATCGCCACCGGAAGTTACGATTACAAGTTTCCCCGTAATTTCATTTGCATGAATATTTCCCCCGGATGTCCGCCCCTCAATCCGATTACCGGAAATAGACCTGAGATAAATGTTTCCTCCGCTAGTGGTGGAATTGACGTTTCCGCGGCTGTTTTTGATTTCAATATTTCCACCGGAAGTATGAAGATTTAGTTTTCCTTCAACATCATTGATATCGACGTCTCCACCGGACGTTGAGAGATAAATATTTCCGATACCGTGGTCAAGCCGGATATCTCCCCCCGACGTATTTCCGGTGAGTTTCCCTTCTAAATATTCGAGGTCAATATCTCCACCGCTGGTTTTTAGATCCATTTCACCGGTAATGATGGACACATCAATATCTCCGCCGCTGGTATGGGCAAGAATGCTGATGTTTGATGGAACCGACAGATGGTATGAGTAATTCATGCGTGACGGCCATTGTCCTGCGCCGGTTACTTCTACCGTATTCCTGTTGCGATGATGGACAATCCCCGCACGATATTGCTCAAACTTTTCTTCGGCAGTATTTCGTGAACGGGATCGTATGGTGATTTTTTCCTCGATAGTAATGGACATACTGTTGGTACCGTTGATGAAAATATCTCCTTGTATGTGATCAATGACAAGCCGAAGTGGTTTAGCCGTGTTGATGTCGAATTCATAGTGTGTGGTTCCGGTATAGCGATGTTTTCGTTCTAAATCAAATGTTTCGAATATCTTTTGGCCAAAAAGAAAATTGGAAGCAATCAAAAACAGGAAAAAATAGTGTAGTAGTAATCGAGATTTGTGTTTTATGCGATTCATAGTTGGGTGATTCTTTTGGTTCATTGCGTTGATTCAATTCGTTGTGGTGGGTACATTTCTTTCATCTCTGCAAGGACGCGTGTTGCCTGTTCGCGGATGTGATCATTTTCATCCATGAGGCTGATGACGTGCAGAGTTGAAGCAATCTCCGGCGAGGGGGCAGAAGATAAAATGGATAATGCTTCCATGCGAATGGCTTCATTGGTTTCTTCTAACAAGATTTTTTGGCACGCATCTATGAGTGTTGGGTTTGGCGCAAACTGCTGAAGCAATTGAGTCGATTTTAACCGAATCCCGGGATTTGGATCAGATAAAGCAGAAGAAATCATGACCATCATAGCTTCGTTTACCGGTTCAATCCCCTCCATAAGTCGAATTGCTTTTAATCGATTCCCCGGATTGCGATCATGAAGCAGGAGATAAAATAACAAATTCCGAACCAATTCATCTTCGACAGTACCGCTGATGTTGACCTCGCTACTCGATTGCAATGCAAATTGGATGGGTGAATTATCTTGACCAATGTTAATGTCAGCTGTGTTAATAGCACCGGACTGAATGAGCTCTTGAATCGTAGACGGATAGGATAATGAGGTGGTGTTGTCAGAAGAATTTTGGGTTGGAGAAAAATAAACACTCCCTGCAAGAAATGCGATGACAACGTAGGTGACAACAGCCCATACAGGTTGCCGAAACCGGCCAATAGAAGTAATTATGGTATGAATATTTTCAACAAATGATGGAGAAGATGTCTCTTGGTCATTGATCTGAGCGATTCGTCCCCTTAAAATATTTCGTTGCCCCTGTAAAGATATTTGGGATGGTTTTATATCCGCAATGGGCTGTGTAAGGGTAAGCGTGGAATTGATTTCATCCATGTAATTTTGGAGGAGTATATTTTGTTTAACTTCTGCTTCAAAACGGTTGCGCTGAATTTTATCCATCTCATCCAGAATGTAGAGGATTGCTTGTTCTTTGAGTTTCTTTGGTAGGTGGTCAGTCATAATAAACATCTTTTAATGAGGTTCGTAATTTTTCCATTGCACGGAACAAGTATCTTTTTATCGTTCCTTCTGAGCACCCTAAAATAACCGCAATCTCCCTAATTTTTTGTCCTTGAAAATGTTTTAATACAAAAACAGTTTTCTGTTTTGGAGGAAGTCGGTTTACCGCTATTGCTATATCGGGGGCTATATCTATTACTGGGGAATCCCCAACGTCGGAGACCCATCCCATGTGTGGATCATTTTCGTATTCATGGATATCGGTTATTGGTAACAATGAGGATTTCCGTTTTTGATTCAACGCTGTATTTACGGTAATCCGATAAATCCATGTATAAAAATCGCTTTTGAATTTATAGGATTTGATGTTCCGGTAGACTTTCAGAAAAACATCTTGACAAAGGTCTTCGGCGTCTTGGGTGTTTTGTGTCAGTTGGTATGCAAGGATCATAATTCGTTTGTCGTGTAGGGCAACCAGTTCATGGAACATTTCTGTATTCCCATCCTGCGCCAGAAAGATCAGTTGTCTTATTTTTTCGTCCACAATATTGGCTGTTTACATAGGGTTAGACACCCGAAGAAAAAAAAGGTTGTCATTAATTTTTATGAAGTTCAGAATCATAGCTAGCGGTTAAAGTTTCGAATTATTCATCCGGTGGAAACTACCAGATTATTTTATAGAATCCTTGGATAAGTTTTATGTGTGAAGAAAAAAAGAGTTGAAATTATTCTTGAGTTTACCCCGAAAACCGCTATTTAACGCCAATATTCGCTATTGATAAGTGCTATCTTTAACAATATATGAACTTATGATATTCTTAATATGGAATTTGTACCTTTCTGGAGTGGACTCTAATAATAAAAAAACCCCGCTTCTCAACGGGGTTTAATAAGGTTTAGCAAAAATATACGTCAGGCTGAAATAACACTGACAATTTTTCGATCGCGTCCTTTACGTCCAAATTTTACAATGCCGTCAGCCGTAGCAAATAACGAATCATCATTACTGCGTTTTACGTTTTCACCGGGATGAACTTTTGTCCCTCGTTGTTTTAGGATAATACCCCCGGAAAAGATAGCTTGTCCATCGGATACTTTTACTCCAAGTCGCTTTGCATTGGAGTCGCGTCCATTTCTAGAACTTCCTTGACCTTTCTTATGTGCCATATTACTTTTCTCCTGCTGATTTATTAGGTGCAGCCTTTTTAGGTTTAGCTGTTGTTTTTTTGGCTGCCGTCTTTTTTGGCGCTGTCAGTTTAATTTTTTTTATTTCAAGCGTTGTAAAGTCTTGACGATGACCGTTTTTTCTTTGATATCCTTTACGCTTTTTCTTCTTATATACTAAGATTTTTCGCGCTCGGCCATGTTCCGAAATTGTCGCGGTTACAGCGGCATTTTTAACGATAGGGGTTCCCACTTTGATCTTTTTACCATCGTCAGTAAGTAGGACATGATTAAACGTAACCGACTCCCCAATTTTAGAATCGAGGCTGGGCACGCGGATAGTGTCTCCTTCAGAGACTTTGTATTGTTTTCCTGCAATAGTTACGATAACGTACATTTATTCCTCCAGAATAGCCAAGAAAATTACACGTATCAATGTTGTTTATCAAGATATAGTTTATCAGTAATATCTTTATTATCTTTTACTGTAATAAAATGAAAATCATCTAGCGCAATATTTGAATCTGATACAATTTTAATATGTACGAAGTTCTGCCACATCAGTCCACGTAAGATTTTTTTCTTCTGTTTACGAATAAATTCAGCATTTTCGGGGTGAATAAGTAGTTTTAATCTTATATTTTTATACTTCGTTTTATACCGTCTTAGCCAGTGATCTATTCGTGTAATTAATGTGTCTTTTGAAATAATGTGTCCGGAACCATGACAGGTTGGACATTCTTCACTCATAGAGTCCAAAAGACTTAATCGGATCCGTTGGCGGGTCATCTCGAGTAATCCAAAATCTGAGATAGGAGAAACAGCCACTTTCGCGCGATCTTTCTTCAGCTCTTTTCGAATCTCATAATAGACTTTACGTTTATTCTCTTCTTCACGCATATCGATGAAATCAATCACAATCAAACCGGAAAGATCTCGTAGCCGAAGTTGGCGTGCAACTTCTCTTGCAGCTTCAAGGTTGATTTTAAGAGAATTGGCCTCGTGCTGTTTTTTCCCAATAAACCGTCCGCTATTTACATCGACTACAACCATTGCTTCGGTTTTTTCAATAATCAGATATGCTCCACTCTTTAACCATGCTTTTGGACGCATAAGTTTTTCTATCTCTGTCTCAATTCCCATGCTTTCAAAAATCGGTGACTTTATCCGATATCGCTCAAGACGGTTTGTTAAGTTTGGGGAAACGTCATCAAGGTAATTTTGGAGTTTTCGATACAGACTTTTTGAGTCAATGATGATTTTATTGACATCCGACGTCAGGAGGTCACGAATAATGCTGGACGCCGTCTCAAGATCTTCATAAAGCAGTGTAGGTGCTTCAGTGCGTTTTGCTTTTTTTTCTAAACGAGACCAGTGATTAATAATCATCTCGTAATCATTTCGAATGGTGTCTTCGCTTTTTCCTTCTGCCACAGTGCGAATAATGAGTCCCATCCCTTTTTTCCTCAAAGATGCGGCTATCTTTTTCAGTCGTCGTCGTTCGTACTTATCCCAGATCTTTTTAGAAATCCCGATATAATTTGCACCAGGGACTAAAACAAGCAGTCTGCCCGGGATGGCGACTTCTGTTGTCACGCGTGGACCTTTACTTGCGAAAGGTTCTTTAATCACCTGAACCAGAATGTCTTGTCCGGTATGGAGGTCTACACTGATGTTACCATAATCTTTGGGCTGTTTGGAGTTGTTTCGTTTCCCGCTAAGTTCTTCTTCGTCCTCTTCCAAAAGGTAATCATTGTTTTGGATTTCGGAGAACGGAAGAAACGCATTTACATCATAACCAATATCGACAAACGCTGCCTGCATACCGGGGATGACATTTTCAACTTTGCCGTTATAGATATTTCCCACCATTCGGTGTTGGCCTTGTTTCTCAACATAGACCTCCACCAACTTATCGTCTTCGAGAATGGCAATCCTGGATTCTCCCATACTCTCATTAATGTATATTTCTTTTTTCATTCTTCATCTCTTAATTTGTATAGATATTAACTTATGCTTGAGTATTTGCTCAAGTAACTTATACACAAGCGACCATAACCGATTCACGGCGTGTAAGCCGATCAGTGTCTCTGTGTCTTGCTTATTGATGAGAATAAAAGGAAGGAGGGAAAAAAAGTGTGAGACATCGGTGGTCTCTAATTCTTAAATGGGATAAAGTGTTTTATCCCAGTAAAAAACGGTTTAATTCTATCGAATCGAGCCTTCAATCCATTTTCATCAGGGGGGAAGGTAATAGATTATCAATTAGCCTTCAAAGGATTATTATGATCAAATTGATCCACGATAAATCGGAGGTAAAACAACTTGTTTACCCTGTAATGAGGAACGATTGTACCGGGGCTGAAGTTGTCCGTCATGAAACTTGCAAATATTATTTTTGTTCAACCCATAATATTTTATGCTTATGATCAGTTTTCAGATGAGAATCGCTCAATATTGATTGTAATCTTTCGAGGATTCAACCCCCTTTTATTCTTACATTTTGCTACACGTTTATGAGACTTTGAGAATGAATCAACCTCTTTGGAAACCAAATACAGATTACGCTAAACGGAGCCAAATGACTCAGTTTAGGGAATTTGTAAATATCCAATATGATTTATCACTATCAAATTATACCGATTTGCATCGCTGGTCTGTAGAGAATATCCCGCAATTTTGGGAGGCCGCATGGAATTTCTTTGATATTATTTCAAGTGAATTTTTCTCAAAGGTTGTAGATGATCATACTAAAATGCCGGGCGCACAATGGTTTGAAGGTTCACGATTAAACTTTGCGGAGAATCTCCTTCGCTTTAATGATAATCATTCGGCAATTATTTTCCGCGGAGAAAATGTTGGAGCGAAGCAGAAATCCCGCGTGCTTTACGGGGGAAAAAACCGTACGATTACTTATGCGGAGTTGTACGATGAAGCTGCTAAAACCGCAGCCGCATTAAAAAATATCGGTGTAAAAAAGGGAGATCGCGTTGTCGGATTTATGCCCAATATACCTGAGACCGTCATAGCGATGCTTGCGACAGCATCTCTTGGCGCTATTTGGAGTTCCTGTTCTCCGGATTTTGGCATCAGAGGAGTATTAGATCGCTTTTCTCAAATCAAGCCCAAAGTATTATTTGCTGCATACGGATATGTGTATAATGGTAAAAACTTTAATTCCGTTGAAAAGTTAAAGAGTATTCTGCGTCAACTGCCAAGTATTCAGCGTGTGGTAATTGCACCGTATGGAGAGAAAACCAGTATCTCCGACTTACCTAATTCTGTTATATGGGAAGACTTCACGGCGTTCGAATCCATTCCCCATCTTAGTTTTGAGCAGCTTCCTTTTGACCATCCGCTATATATTATGTATTCATCAGGGACAACCGGACAACCAAAATCCATTGTGCACTCTGCCGGCGGAACGTTGATTCAACATCTCAAAGAACTTCGATTGCATACGGATTTAACAAGAGAGGATATGATCTTCTATTTCACAACCTGCGGATGGATGATGTGGAACTGGCTTGTCTCATCGCTGGCGGCCGGAGCGACTATCGTACTTTATGATGGTTCTCCCATTTACCCGGACGGGAGAGTTTTATGGCAAATGGCGGAAGAACTTGGCATCACGGTGTTTGGGACAAGTGCAAAGTACATTTCCTCCTGTGTAGCCGCAGAAATAAAACCGCAAAATCAATTTAATTTGACTAAACTGAGAGCAATTCTTTCCACCGGTTCTCCTCTCTCTGAAGAAAGCTTCGATTATGTGTACCGTGATGTAAAAAAAGACATAATGTTGAGTTCCATTGCCGGCGGAACCGATATTATTTCTTGTTTTGTTCTTGGAAATCCTACCTTACCGGTTTATCGCGGTGAGATTCAATGCGCCGGGCTTGGTATGGATATCGAGGCGTTCAATGATCAGGGTGAATCCGTGAAAGGAGAAAGCGGTGAGCTAGTATGTAAAAGCTCCTTTCCGTCTATGCCGGTTTCTTTTTGGAATGACACCGATGATAACACCTATAAAAACGCCTATTTTTCAACGTTTTCCGGCGTGTGGCATCATGGAGATTATATCACGATTACTGAAGTAGGCGGGATTAAAATGCACGGACGGAGTGACGCAACATTAAATCCGGGAGGTGTTCGAATCGGAACGGCAGAAATCTATCGTGTCGTGGAGGCAATCCCTGAAATTGATGACAGCATTGTTGTTGGGCAAAGATGGAAAGATGATGAGAGAATCATCTTGTTTGTTAAAATCAATGATAAAAGTCAACTTTCTAATCTATTAATCGATAAAATCAAAGATGCGATCAAAACACAATGTTCACCCCGGCACATCCCTGCAAAAATACTGGCTGTGAGCGATATCCCGTATACGATTAATGGGAAAAAAGTCGAAATTGCCGTTAAGAAAATTATACATGGCGAAAGGGTAACAAATAAAGATGCTCTGGCAAATCCGAGCATATTGAATCAATATCAAAGTCTTTCACAACTCCGATATTGATTGCAACCGATTTCATGGGTTGAATAAATTTCCAGCCATTCTTTTAACAACTATTACCGGATTAAGAAAATGATAACCAAATATATGTCTGGTCCCGGCGGAGATAAACCCCGCTCTGACCTACGCGTTTATTATACCCCCTCAACAAACCCGCTAACAATTACAGTTCAAAGTAGTGTCTATGCGCTTTTCGGAGAATCTCTTAAACACCAAGCTAAATCTATCTGCGACCAACTGGATATTGATTCAGGGGAATTAATGCTTGAGGACTATGGGGCACTCCCGTTTTTGGTTTCTGCAAGGATTGAAGCCACACTAAAAAAAGCATTTCCGGAGCTCAAAACGGAGGTACTCCCGGAAATGAAGGAACATAGTCTGTATTTTTCCTCCAGGGATCGCTTCCGTCGCAGTCGACTGTACTTGCCCGGAAACCAAGTAAAACTCATGCTGAATGCAGGGATTCACAAACCTGACGGCATAATCTTAGATCTTGAGGATGCCGTAGCTCCCACCGAAAAAGAGGATACACGCTTCATCGTAAGAAATGCTCTGCGTACATTGGATTTCTTCGGTGCAGAGCGGATGGTGCGCATCAATCAGGGAGAAATGGGATTGAAGGATTTGGAATTTGTTGTTCCGCATAACGTACATTTAGTGTTGATTCCAAAAGTAGAAAGCGCCGAACAATTGATTGCAGTCGATGGAAAGATCACTGAAATCAGTAAGCAGTGTGGTCGAACGACACCGGTCTTTCTCATGCCGATTATTGAGAGTGGACGCGGAATTTTGAAAGCGCTTGAAATAGCGGAAGCCTCTCCGAACAATGTCGCACTTGCGATCGGGTTAGAAGATTATACTGCCGATATCGGAACCAAACGCACCAACGAAGGAACGGAGTCATTTTTTGCACGGAGCATGATCGTCAATGCTGCTCGTGCTGCCGGACTGCAGCCGATTGATACCGTGTTCAGCGATGTCGACGATGAAACTGGTTTACGTGAATCCGTTCGGGAAGCAAAGGCGCTTGGGTTTGACGGAAAAGGCTGTATCCATCCGCGGCAGATTTTACCGTTGCATGAGGAATTTTCCCCGTCAGAGGCTGACGTGAAAAAAGCGAAAAGAATTGTTTTAGCGTTTGACGAGGCCGAATCCAAAGGACTTGGAGTTGTGTCGCTTGGGTCTAAAATGATTGATCCGCCGGTTGTAAAAAGAGCACAAAATACGGTAAACCTTGCAATCGCCACAGGAATGCTTAGGGCAGATTGGAAAACAAACAATTAAAGATGAGTTATAGTTTCCTAACAACGAATGGACGAAATGACGAAAAGAAGAAAACTTCGTTACTTTGGTGTATTCGTTGTGAAAGAATTATTTTAACAAGAAATTAGCGAAAAGGCGAATTACATTTTCGTTTGTTCGGTGTGTTCAGTGTGAGAAAAGGATTAAAATGAAGAAAGATAAAAAAGAATTATCAATTGGAATTGGACTTGTAATTGGGATTGCTATTGGTATCAGTGTGGGTATAATTGTTGGGGCTGTAGGAGGTAATGTAAGTAATGGGCTGGTGTTTGGTGTGGCTTTTGGCCCAATAATTGGGATGATAATTTCGGTAATATTTAATAATTATTATAAGAAATAATTAGTGAAAGTCGCGTTCTTTGCGGTTAAGAAAGGGAAAAAATGAGACAAAAATTAAATTTAGTTAAAAATGCAGCCGGGCGATTGGTACCGACTGAAATTAACGGTAAAAAACAAACGCCTTTCCAAGGGGTAAACAAATATAAACCAACCGGACATAAAGCTGCTCCGCCGATTCGATCCTGTACCGATTATCCGGCCGATGGAAATAAAGTCGTTAATTCCCTGCAAGATGCGTTGAAAAAATGCGGACTCAAAGACGGGATGACAATCTCATCTCACCATCATTTCCGAAACGGGGATTTGGTGATGAATCAAGTCTTCGATATTGCAGCCGACGAAAATGTAAAAGGGCTGAGATGGTTTCCATCTGCTGCCTTTCCTTGCCATAAACCGATAATCGAGCATATCAAAAACGGTGTGGTAGATTGGATTGAGGGCTCGCTGAACGGACCGCTTGGCAATTATGCATCGCAGGGCGGAATGCGTGGGACAGGGGTGTTACGCAGCCACGGCGGGCGTTGGCAAGCTGTTCAGGATGGGGAAGTTCATATTGACATCGCCGTGATTGCAGCGCCGACCGCAGATTTGTTTGGAAATGCTACCGGAGACCGCGGACCATCCGCTTGCGGACTTTTGGGATTTGGGTTGGTGGACTCCATCTATGCTGATAAAGTAATTGTTGTTACTGATAATTTGGTCCCGTTCCCGTGCATTCCATGGCAAATTCAGGGACAAAACGTGGATTTTGTTGTAGTGCTTGATAAAGTCGGTGAACCGGAAAAAATTATTTCGGGGACGACAAAATTAACCAAATCACCGGACAGACTTCATATTGCTGAGCTGACCGCAAAATTTGTAAAAGAATCCGGAATTATGAAAGATGCATTCAGTTTTCAAGCCGGAGCTGGCGGAACTTCGCTGGCGTTTGCGATATTTTTGAAAGAAATGATGAAAGATGCTGATATCAAAGCTCGCTTCATTCGCGGCGGATCGACCAAATACCTGGTGGAAATGCTGGAAGAAGGCTTGACAGACTACATCCTTGACGGACAAACCTTCGATCTTGACGGCGTGCGCTCCATGCGGGAAAATAGCGGACATCAGGACACGTCTCCGTTCACCAGTTACAACTGGCACGGGAAAGGGAATTTTGCCTCGATGCTGGACGTTGTTGTATTGGGAGCGACCGAGGTTGATGTGAATTTTAACGCAAATGTGGTTACGCACTCCGATGGAAAAATGCTGCACGGTATTGGTGGATGGCAAAATTGTCTGTTCAGTAAATGCACTGTTCTGCCGATTCCTGCGTTTCGAAACCGTATCCCGGTAATTGTGGATGAAGTTACGACTTTGGTTGGTCCCGGTGAATTGATTGATGTTATCGTAACCGAACGTGGGATTGCGATTAATCCGTTGCGAAAAGACCTCATTCAAGCCACGAAAAACAGCGGATTACCCATTCGGCCAATCGAAGATATCAAAGACGAAATAGATAAATTGATTGGAGGACCTCCGGCGAAACCTACCCTTACCGATGAGGTAATCAGTGTCGTAAAATGGGTGGACGGAACAGTGATCGATTCGATTTTTAAGATGAAGAAGTGATCTTAACCACAGATTACACAGAATGAAAACACTACTAAAATAATAATTAGCGTAATTCAGGGTGAAAAAATGAACTATCCAAAATATTTCGATAACATTGAGACAATAAAACTTCAAGATATGTTGGCAAATTTTCTTGGGGCTTTTGAAAATGGAATTGTAGAGTTTAGTTACTTGGATGTAGTAAAATCCGCAGGACATAGTTGTCCGACTGTAGCTGGTGCTTTCCTCATGGTGCGCGAAGGATTGAAAGCGTTATATAAGGGTGAAATTCCACAGCGCGGGGAAATTTCCATATCATTCAAAGAAGACGCAGAGGAAGGAGTCGCCGGTGTTATTGCCAATGTCGTAACACAAATTACCGGAGCCACCGAGACATCTGGGTTTAAGGGTATTGGCGGTAAATTTGTCCGCCACGGATTAATGACCTTCAACGATGATATTTCCTCCAGCATTAAACTGAATAGATTAGATACTGAAAAGTCTGTTGAAGTTCATTATGATCCGAATACTATTCCCGGGAGTCCGCTTCAACAATCCTTGATGCAAAAGATCATGCAAGATATTGCCACAGCGGATGATAACAAACTATTCGGTGAACTATGGCAGCAAAGGGTTGAGAATATTTTTAACAATGTTGGTAAAGTTATCACCATCGTAAGTGGTTAAATAGGAGGAAAGAAAATGAGAGAACAAGTATTGAAGATCTGGCCGGAAATTAACTGGATCAAAGATGAAACGATTAAACAAAAAACACTTGATGCATGGGTGTGGGCGATTGAAAATTCGGTGTTAACTCCCGAAGATTTAGAAACGATTC
>JACNKV010000117.1 GCA_014381855.1 Fidelibacterota bacterium
TTTTAACTCTTTTTTCTTTACGCACAGGGTTTTGCAAAGCCTTCTACAAGAATGTATCTATGAAAAAACATACTTCTTGTGGTTGTACAACGGTGATTGTCCGTAAATTTTTCATATGGAAAAGCCCAAACTAGACTCACCAAAGCTATTAGATTTTCAAGATTTAATGAGGTATAGAATCCACGAGATTCTGTTGGTTGCCAGTCCGTACGATGCATACATCCTTGAAGAAGACGGGCGATTAACTGAGCAGATACTACACGAATACCTTGGGATGAATTTCAATTATGCTCCTCGAGTATGGCAGGCAGATACAGCTGTATCTGCACTTGAAATGTTGCATAAACAACGGTTCGACCTCGTTATTGTTATGATGAGAATCGCAGACATGGATCCCATTCTATTTAGTTCTAAAGTAAGAGAGATGTATCCAAAAAAACCCATTGTTCTATTGGCATTTGATGAATCAGAGATGAAAGACCTTCAAAACAAAAAGGTTGAACAGTATTTTAATCGTGTGTTTATCTGGTCTGGAAATGCAAATGTTTTTCCTGTCATCATCAAACATCTCGAGGATATTCGCAATGCCAAAAGGGATATTCCAAATGGGAATATTCGTGCCATCATTTTTATTGAAGACACACCAAGATACTATTCAGTGATTCTTCCGATTATTTATCGTGAAATCATGCACCATACAAAAAATTTAGTCAGTAAAAGTTTGAATGATACACAACGGCTGTTGCATTTACGCGGACGTCCAAAAATCCTTTTAGCAAATTCTTATGAAGAAGCAAAAATGTATTATCGCCGGTACCGTTCCAATGTTTTAGGAATTATCTCGGATATCCGGTTTCCTCGAAATGATAAAATGGATCCATTCGCCGGCATACGATTTTCAGAGTATGTTCGAAAAAAAGAACCTTATATGCCAATCATGCTTCAATCTTCAGATATTAAACGTGCAAAAGAAGCTGCCGAAATCCATACTGCTTTTCTACACAAACTTTCTGACACGTTGTTGTTAGACATTCGCAATTTTATCTTGGCAAATTTTGGTTTCGGAGATTTCATCTTTCGCAATTCGAAGGGAAAACATTTTGCAAAAGCCACTCATTTAAACACCTTGCGAAACCATATCTTGACCATCCCAGAGGATTCTTTAGTTTTTCATGCTCGTTCAAATCACTTTTCTAACTGGTTAGCCGCTCGCGGAGAATTTGACCTTGCAACAATGATTCGTCCAAAATTAGTCCGTGACTTTTCTACCGTAGATGATCTGCGAAATTTTCTTGCAAAATCTATCGAACAAACATTAGCCTATCGGAAAAAATCCGGGATGGCAGAGTTTTCAAAATTGCTTGACCACCAATCCTCAGATTTTGTTAGAATCTCCACGGGATCGCTTGGGGGTAAAGCTCGTGGACTTTCATTCATAAGCACCGTTCTTAATAAGTCTGATATACATTCTAAATACCCGAATATCAGTATCCGAATTCCTCGAATTGCCGTAATCGGAACCGATGAATTTGACCATTTCATGGATAAAAACAAACTCTGGGATATTGCTTTTTCTTCATTAACCGATAAGAAAATTGAAAAAAGATTTATTTCAGGCTCTCTGACACGACAATTGAAAACGTCTCTCAAGACATTTCTCGCTGAGATAAGAACACCATTAGCTGTACGGTCATCCGGATTATTAGAAGATTCGCAATATCAGCCTCTTTCTGGCATGTATGCAACGTATATGCTACCAAATTCCTCCAAGGATGACACCCTCCGACTACACCAACTCTGTGAGGCAATTAAACGCATTTATGCCTCTGTCTATTTTAAGGGTCCCAAATCTATTATGAGTAAGACTGTCCATCGGTTTGAAGATGAAAAAATGGCAATTACACTTATGGAACTTATCGGGCAAAAACATCATAATCGGTTCTATCCGACCTTAGGTGGAACGGCACAAAACATCAATTATTATCCCGTATCCTACATGAAACGTGATGAAGGAATTGCCACTATCGCTCTTGGGCTTGGGCGGACCGTCGCCGAGGGGGAAAAAGCTCTTCGCTTTTCACCCAAATATCCGGGGATACTTCCTCAATACTTTTCGATTCGTTCAACGATTGAGTCTTCTCAAAATTCCTTTTTTGCGCTAAATATGAGTCCGAACGCCAGTCCAATGAGAAGAGGTGAAACCGGAAATCTCAATTCTTACAGTTTAAGCACTGCAGAGTCAGACGGCACACTTTATTGGGCAGGAAGTGTCATTTCCAAGGAAGACGATGTCATCCGCGATTCGTTAAGTTATAAGGGAACCCGAGTGATCACATTTGCTCCTTTATTGAAGTGGAGGATGTTTCCGTTATCAGAAATTATCTCCGATTTACTTTCGTTAGGAAAAATTGCTCTGGGATGTCCCGTGGAAATAGAATTCGCTGTTAATCTTTTCAAGGATAATCCTACTCTCTCTGAATTCTGTTTGCTGCAAATTAAGCCGATGGCTGCCACCGGAATCGAATCCGGATTCGATTCAAAGGATATTTTTAAAGAACAAATTATTGCAAAAAGCTCTCTTGCACTTGGAAACGGAAGCATCGAGAATATCAAACATGTTCTCATCGTAAATCCTGAAAAGTTTGATCCTGCAAAAACTGCAGAAATAGCCTCCGAAATTGCACAGTACAATCAGATTCTTGGAAAAAAGAACCCTTACATTCTCATTGGACCTGGGCGGTGGGGATCCGCAGATCCTTGGCTGGGAGTACCTGTCACTTGGGAACAAATTTCCGGTGCAAAATTGATTATAGAAGTTGGAATTAACAAGTTTCCGGTCGACCCATCTTTTGGAAGTCACTTTTTCCAAAATATGACGAGTTTACGTATTGGGTACTTTACAATAAATCACAAGAAAAAAGCGGATTCAATTAATCTTAATTGGTTACGAACACAATCTGCAATAAAACACTCCCGATACACATCATTAATTGAGTTGGATGAACCAGTATTTATTAATATCAACGGTCAAACCGGCGAGGGAATTGTACTGAAGCCCCTACCCAATGAAAATGAAATCATGGATGAAGAGGAATCAACAGGGATATAGACTACAGATTGCACCTGTCTGCGTTTCACTGCGAACAGGCAGGCGGATTACACATAACACTAATGAAACCAATATTGGAATGACAATAAAAAATGAATAATCCTTATCCTAATCCTAATTTTAATCCAACCCACATCCTTTGTCATTATGCTGAAATCGGACTGAAAGGTGATAATCGCTCTTACTTTGAAAAGAAGCTTAAACAGAATATTCAACATATTATCAAATGGAGAAGTCCGGGTTCAATCGAGTCTATTCGACGTCTCCGCGGACGGTTTTTGATTACCCTCACTGAACACGGACAAAAGAATATCCATCAAATCTCGGAGCATCTTGAAAACGTCTTTGGATTAGCGTATTTTGCTCCGGCTCTCAAAGTGGATGATACTTACGAATCTATCATTTCCAATTCATTGGAAATGATGAAGAACATGGAATTTGATTCATTTCGTGTTACCGCCAGAAAGTCAAATAGTCCCCTTTCCTTTTCAGCGCAGAAAATGAACGAAGATGTCGGTGCTGCGATTGTTACGAAACTGAATAAAACCGTGAATCTCAGTTATCCGGAGGCCACATGCTTCATAGATATGATTCAAGAGGGGACATTTATTTACCAAAAAAGGATTTCGGGTCCTGGCGGATTGCCGGTTGGTGTCAGCGGTAAAGTGGCGGTGATGCTCTCCGGTGGAATCGATTCACCAGTTGCAGCCTATTATGCACTTAAGCGTGGTGCCAGACCTATCTATATTCATTTCCATTCCGTACCTCATGTATCACCGGCATCAATTGAAAAAGTGAAAGAGACGGTTGAGGTTTTGTCAAAATATCAGCCGGGAGCTAAATTATATTCCGTGGAATTTGCACCTATTCAAGATGAAATATATGCTAAATCTGACCCGAAATTATTGGTCATACTCTATCGAAGATTTATGATAAGAATTGCGGAAATCCTTGCACGGGACGAAGGGGCAAAAGTCCTTTACACCGGAGAGGCTGTAGGACAAGTTGCCTCCCAGACTATCGAAAATATTTCGGTCGTTGAAGAATCATCCTGTTTACCTATTTTTCGTCCCTTAATTGGCTTTGACAAAGAAGAAATCATCTCCATAGCACGTAAAATTGGTACTTACAATATTTCCATCCGTCCGCATCAAGACTGCTGCACTTTATTTGTTCCAAAGCATCCGGCTACTAAAGCACGTTTAACCGACGTTCTTTTGTCGGAAAAGGAATTAGATACTGATAAGTTGATTACCACTGCAGTCGATACTGCGGAAGTGTTTTTATATTAAAGAAGGCTTTGACAAGCCCC
>JACNKV010000019.1 GCA_014381855.1 Fidelibacterota bacterium
GATTTTTTCCCATGGTATATTTCACAGCGGCACCCATGGCGGTAAGTCCAAGAATTGCGAAGAGTCCCGCTTTCTTTAGGTCAAGCCCAAGTGTGCCTTCATAAATGAGCCAAACACCGAAAATAGAACATAGTAACGCAATCACCCACATTGCTTTTTTCATTTGTCCTACATTTATAAAACCCGATTGCATGGTTCTTTTTGGGCCAACTCTTTCTTCATTATCCGTTCCTTTTACAAAATCACCATAATCGTTCGCTAAATTCGATAAAATTTGTAGAAATAGTGTAGTTATCAATGCTAAACCAAAAACTATCAGATTGAATTTCCCATCTGCCATAGCCAATCCGCTTCCCATTATGATACACGAAAAAGCCAACGGTAAAGTCCGTAGTCGAAAAGCAGAGAGCCAAATTTTCATAGCCGCAAAAGGCACAAAATGCACAGAAACTAAATTTCTTTAGAAAGAATATATTTACGAACTTGAAGTTTTGATGCACCAAAATTGATTAACATACCATGCTCTTTATTTGATGCTCGTAAATAACCAAGAATTTGTGCTGTATGATCATTTATCAAGGTTTTACATGCTTTTAATTCGACAATGAAATGATCATTAATTATTAAATCTGCAAAATAATCTCCCAATAAAGTTCCATCTTCATCGTGAACTTGTAATGGGAATTGTTGTTCAACTTTATATCCAATTTTCTTTAGACGATGCGCAAGTCCATTTTCATAGACTTTTTCCAAATGCCCATGTCGTAAATATTTGTGTAAGGAAAATGATGTTTCACGTATATCGTCCGTTATTTTTTTTATTTCAATATCCAATTTTTTCCTTTTATTGTTTGTTGTTTTATGTTTTCTCTTTTGTGAATTTTGCCTGCCCGCCATTGGTTCGGAGGGCCTGCCCGTTCGTAGTGAAACGCAGGCGGGTGCCTTTTGTGGCTATCTTAAGGGAATTTAGGATATTTAGAAAAATCCGGCTTTCGTTTCTCCACGAAGGCATCCCTTCCTTCTTTCGCTTCATCGGATAAATAATAAAGCAATGTGGAATTCCCTGCCAATTCCTGGATTCCAGCTTGTCCATCCAACTCTGCATTGAAAGATGATTTTAACATTCGGATGGCCAGCGGCGATTTCTCTTGTATCTTTTTTGCCCACGCAATAAATGTATCTTCTAATTCATCTAAAGGAACCACCGTATTCACCAAGCCCATATCCAAAGCTTGTTCTGCATTATATTGATCACAGAGAAACCAAATCTCCCGCGCTTTTTTCTGACCAACATTCCGCGCCAAATAAGATGCACCAAATCCACCATCGAATGATCCTACTTTCGGGCCGGTTTGACCAAACATGGCATTTTCTGCTGCAATGGTTAAATCGCACACCACATGAAGCACATGTCCGCCACCAATTGACCAACCGGCTACAGCGGCAATCACCACTTTTGGGATGGAGCGAATCTGTTTTTGTAAATCCAATACATTAAGTCTGGGCACTTCATCTTGCCCTACATAACCGCCATGCCCCCGTACGCCTTGATCGCCACCACTACAAAAGGCTTTGCCACCTTCACCAGAAAAAATAATCACATCAATATTTTCATCATCACGGCAAATAGTCATGGCATCAATCATTTCCTTCACCGTTCGCGGTGTAAATGCGTTATGCTTCTCCGGACGATTGATACTGATTTTTGCTATTCCTTCAAAGAAATCAAATTTAATTTCATCGTATTCTCTGATGGTTTCCCAATTTTGTTTCCAATTCATAGTAATCTCCTTTTTTTGCCACATTAAACACAAAAACACTTTATGGCTTGTGGCTATTCCTTTAATTTCATTTTGTGATTCTTGTGCCTTTTGTGGCAATTTTATTAAATGTTTCTTTATTAATATTCATATTAGTAAATATTTCCAAGATGCCTGATCCCCACTCTTTAATTTCATCCAATGATGTTGCTGATTGATAATTCAAGCCAAATTCTTTTGCTGTGAGTTCCGCCGTTCTATTATGCGGTGTGGTAAAAAGTTTAGTAAGTCCAACTTGATTTGAAGGACCGGGAATCATATTAAAAATCCCGCCACCGGAATCGTTTAATACAACAATCTGTAAATTAGTTGGAAATTCGTGATTCAACCACAACCCGTTCCGGTCGTAGAAAAATGAAAGATCTCCCACAATCAATGTATGTTTCCGATTGGGTTCAGCCAAAGCATGACCCACGGCAGTACTCAAAACGCCATCAATACCAGACGTTCCCCGATTGCACCAAACATCAACGGATGAATCGTCAATTCCAATAAAATTAGCAATTCGTACCGGCATACTATTCCCCAAATGAAGCACACTGTTTTCGGGTAATTGCTTCAATACTTTTCTCACAGCACTAAAATAATTGAATTCACTTTCATCCAATATTGTATTAAAATCTTTATCAACTACCATTTGGGTTTCGGTTAATAAATTTGAATATGTTTTTGTGATTTCTGCGTCTTTTGTGGCTATTCCCATTTTTATCAATTCTCTGAAAAAATCCAATGGTGTTGTTTCAATTCTTTTCGTCAAACTTTGAAACGGATCACCCACCATCCCCGTGCCAATATGCCAATGAATTATTGGCTTATGCTTTCTAAAAAATAATTTCAGATTATTAGAAATGACAGATCGCCCAAAAGTGATAAGAAAATCCGGTCTTAACTTTTTTTCATCTTTTGTGTATTCTGCGCCTTTTGTGGCTGTTCTATTTTTAAAAATTAAATCAGAAGATTGAATCACATCATTTACTCCATGGAGATTTGAAATAACATCTCCAACAATAGGCATATCCAACTGATTAATCAAATTCACCAATTCCTGATTCGGCTCCAATTGTCCACCCAATACCATCACTTTTTCAGATTGATTCAAAATCGATTCAAATTCGTCCCAAACCGATCCTTCAATTTCGTATTTTTTTTCTTTTGTGAATTTTGCCTGCCCGCCATTGGTTCGGAGGGCCTGCCCGTTCGTAGTGAAACGCAGGCGGGTGCCTTTTGTGGCAAATGAAATCTCATCTAAAGAATCCGAATAAAACGGCTCCCTAATTGGAATATTTAAATGAACCGGTCCCTTCGCACCATCTGATGCCAACGTCAATGCTTCTTCCCCAACGTTCACATTATTTTCATTATAATTAAAACTGCCCTTTATATGGGGTTCGTACATATTTTTCTGATGGATGGTTTGCCCGTCCCACTGGTCAATCCATTCCGGTGGGCGATCAGCCGTTAATACAATTAAAGGGACATTTTGATAAAAAGCTTCAGTTACCGCTGGAGCAAAATTCTGTACCGCAGTTCCAGATGTGCAGACCAAAACAACGGGCCTATCAGATTGCTGGGCAAGTCCAAGTGCGATAAATCCTGCGGAGCGCTCATCTGTTATGGAAATCGTTTCGATATCCGGATGTTTACCAAATCCGATAAGCAAAGGAGCACATCGCGAACCGGGACACACGACTGCTTTTTGCACACCATATTGGGCACAAATACCAACTAAATCGTAAATATGTTGAGTGTTGCTTATAGCCACAGAGTTCACAGAGATTTTACTCAATTTTATCACTTTTACTTAAGTTATGTCGAGCGCATAGTAATCGGATATTTTTTAATGTTAATGAAGATCCACCTTTGGAAAAGGGAACATCATGGTCATAATGAAGATTATCTTTTTCACCACAAAGAACACATTCACCATTATCTCTTTTCCAAACGCCAAGTTTTACTGATGAAGGTATGAGTCTGGTGTGTTGAAGATTCTTTAGACCTGAATCGACTTGAAACTCATCGGTTAATTCTAACCAAAACTTAAATACTGTCCTACTATTAGGTTTTACTTCATAAGCATCAACTAAATTAAATATTCCATTAAAAACCCAAATCCCAGGTTGAATCTTTTCATAAACCTTTACTTTTTTTGGAGTGATTCCTTCCCTTTTCGCTTTTTGAGCCGATTCAAAAAATTTCCCGTTTTGCGTCAATGACCCAGAAGGGTTATACATCGGTTGATTATACTTTTTAGGATCATCAACATCTTTAGTATTAGGAATATCATGGCCTTCGTATATAAGAACTTTTCCATTTTCTAATACTTCATCTTCATATGGAGCATTTTTTCTTTGACTCATTAAAATAATCGAATAATTCACACCTAATTCGAAATTCATTCCCCGCTGAAGGTTAACACCTTCTTCCATACACATTTCATTATAAGATATAATTTCTCCTGGTACTAACATATTCAAATTCTCCTTTTCTCTGTGTACTCTGTGGCTAAATGCCCATTCATTACATCCAATAACGTCCGACATTTCAAGGCTGTCTCTTCCCACTCTTTTTCCGGTATAGAATCGTGGGTAATCCCGGCGCCGG
>JACNKV010000071.1 GCA_014381855.1 Fidelibacterota bacterium
ATTCATTCAAGCGTTTTCTATGGTTTGGGTTTCAGTTCCAAACAATTTTCGACGGTGTGTCCATTTTTATTTGAGGGTTTGCAAATAACAATTTTGGGGGTTTTACCTGTTTCTTCATTCGACTTTGCCGTAGTTCTGGTTAAAATATAACACATTACGTTTTACGTTCTACTTTGTGTAACTTTCGACTCGGTATTTTTGGTGGAACCGGAAGAATACATCTTCGTAAATGGACTATGAACATGAAACGACTTTTTATATTACTCATCATAATCACCGTCCAAATTGCCTTTGCGCAATTTGGACAAAACAAAGTGCAATATCGTGCTTTTGACTGGAAATTTATCCGGTCTCCACATTTTGACATCTATTATTACGGAGAGAACTATCCCATTGCCGAGTTTACAGCCGATGAAGCTGAAGTTGCCTACGAACAGATTTCCAAGCACCTCCGCTGGACGCTCTCTAAACCCGTCTCAATTATTGTGTATAATTCACATAATGATTTTCAACAAACAAATATCATATGGCAGTATATGGTCGAAGGCATTGGCGGTGTTACGGAATTATTCAAAAATCGTGTCGTCCTGCCCTTTGAAGGCTCTTATGAACAATTCCGGCATGTGATTCATCATGAACTTGTACATGCGATGGTGAATGACATGGTCTATGGTGGTAATATACAGGGCATCGTATCCGAGAAAATAAAATTGCGAATCCCTCTTTGGGCAAATGAAGGGTTGGCGGAATTTTTATCATCCAATTGGGATACCAAAGCCGACATGACATTAAGAGATATCGCAATTCATAACGATATACCATCAGTACAGTATTTGGATGGCTATATGGCGTATAAGGGTGGACAGTCTGTTTGGCGGTTCATCGCAGAGAAATATGGACGGGAATCCATTGGGGAAATTTTAATCTCGATGAAAAAAACCCAACATGCAGAAAAAGGATTTGAACGCGCAATTAGTTTAGACTTTGAGGGATTAACAAAAAAATGGCATCAGTATTTAAAAAAGGAATATTGGCCGGACATCTCCGGGCGGGAAGAGCTTGGGGATATTGCCAAACAATTAACGAATCATATTAAGCGTAAAAATTATTATAATATTGCACCTGCGCTCTCTCCTGACGGAAGTAAAATTGCGATTTTATCCGATGTGTCCGGTTATGCAGATATTTATCTCATTGATGCTATAAACGGAAAAACCATTAAACGGCTGGTAAAAGGGAACCGATCAATTGACTTTGAAGAACTTAAATGGCTGCAGCCGGGAGTTTCGTGGTCGCCTGACGGAAAACACATCGTTATTGCGGCGAAATCCGGGGAGCAAGACGCACTTCATATTATCAATGTTGATACGGGAAAATCGGAAAAAATTACGCTAAACTTGAAGGGCATCTTTTCTGCTACATGGAGTCCGAACGGAACAACATTAGCCTTTGTCGGACAAAATGGAACTGCGAGTGATATTTATGCATATGATTTGGAGACTGAAAAACTCGCCAATTTGACCAGTGATATTTTTTCCGATTCTGAACCATCATGGAGTCCGAATGGTGAAAAAATTGTATTCGTGTCAGACCGCAGTAATGCAACAACTCCGGATATGAAATCCCATGATTTTTTTCAATCCGATATTTATACTGTCGATATAGGAACAAAACAAGTTTCGCAGATTACCCATACAGAGTCCGGAGAAAATTATCCGGTGTGGGCACACGAAAAAAACGTCCTTTTTTACACGGGTGATCAACACGGCGTGTGGAATATTTATCGACATGACCTTGACTCCGGAGAGTCCTATGCCGTCACCAATGTTTTGACCGGCATTCAGCAGTTAACGATATCCAACGACGATAATCTTCTCGTCTTTGCAGGATACAATAAATCCGGATGGGATATTTATTCTGTATCGTTGCCGTTATCATTAACGCCGCAAACAGTTCCCCTCACAAACTACGTGAAAACGAGGGCTGAAAGTGAGTTTGTTGCTGATCTTCGCAAGGATCAAAAACGCGCCTCCGGCGTTGTGACGACAGAACACGATTATTCCTCCCATATCTTTGCACCTGAATATGAACCTTATCATCAACAGACAGAGGTTCTGGGTGACAACAAAGGTGCTTTCGACGATACTCTCAGAGTCTCCGAAGAATACATCCCGCAGGCGTACAAAACTCGGTTTACTCTGGATATTGTCAGTATGAACATGGGGATTAACACCCTTGAGGGAGCACAAAGTATAGCCTATTTTACATGGAGTGATATCATGGGCGACCATCAGATCACGCTGGGGACACAAATGGTTATGACCTTGGATAACAGCGACCTTTATCTGTCGTATGCCTTTCTTAAAAATCGAAGCGATTGGTATTTTTCCGGTTCTCATCAGACAAATACATTTGCATATCAAAATATGTTCGGGTATCTAACTCTCTACAAACTTCGAGAGTATGGCCTAAGCGCATATTGGTCTCGACCATTTAATCGTTTTAATCGAATTGAAAGCAGTCTTTCTTACTACGTACAGAGTGCTCAAATGTTTAAAGAAGAAACCGACGGTGTGATGACTCCATATCCTAAACATCAGGTGTCAACGTTGGTTCCTTCTATCCATTGGGTGTTTGATAATTCTGTCATGGGATATACCGGTCCCACCGATGGATTACGCCAGCGGATTTCCTTACTTATGAGTCCGGATTTAGCAAATAATTATCAATTTAACTTACTGTCTTACGATGTTAGGAAATATGTTCGCTTCTGGAAGTATTACAGTATATCCGGGCGGGTTTTCTTAGGAAAAAGCACAGGAAAAGAACCGGTAAAATTCATGCTTGGCGGGTTGTCAAATTGGTTATTCGGAAACGGTGAAACCAACGGAGAAAAAGATAGGGAGCCCTACAGAGAGTTTACGGATGTCGATGATGATTCTCAAGACATGTTAGAAAATATTTACTTTGTGGATTATGTGATGCCGGTTCGAGGCAGCCGATACGGTGAGCGGATTGGTACCAACGTCGCTCTCACCAATCTTGAGTTGCGATTCCCTCTCCTTTTTGCATTTGGAACTCCGTCACATGTTGCATCCACCTATTTATTTGGACATGTCTTTCTTGACATGGGAACCGCATGGGACAAGTGGGAGCAGTTAGAACAAGAGTCACATTCCATCATATCCGGGACCGGAATTGGCATTAAGTTATTCACCCCTTTTGGTCTGCTCAGAATTGACACAGCGTGGGATATTTATCGAGACGGTACATACTCACGTCCGCAGTATTACTTCTCCTTTGGTGCGGATTGGTAGAGTTGGATTAGGATTTGGAGCATTTAGTCTTTTATAGAAAATACATTAATACCTTTTAACCACTCTGTGGCTAAATAATGAAATCAGAAAAAACTATCTTCATGTGCTCATCCTGCGGGAATGACTACCCAAAGTGGCATGGTCAATGTCCTGCCTGCAAAGAATGGGGAACACTTAATGAATTTAAAGAACCCAAGCGAAAACGGGGGAAAAGTGTTACTCCAAAAGAAAGTATCTCCCTAAACGATATTCTTCAAACCAACCCCAGAGAACGGATGCCGACACGACTTAAAGAAGCGGATAGAGTTTTAGGCGGTGGAATTCTTCCCGGGTCACTCATTTTGCTGGGCGGAAGTCCCGGAGTTGGAAAATCCACGTTAGCGTTGCAAATTATCCAGGGTGCTGAAAAAAAATCATTGTACGTTTCTGCCGAAGAAAGCGAAGAACAAATCGCCATGCGTGCCCGACGTCTCAATGTGATGTCCGATACGATGCAGCTTTCCGGCGAAAATCACATGGAGGGAATTCTTAATCAGATAACACTGCTCAAACCGGAGTTGGTTGTGATCGATTCCATTCAAACGGTGTACAGCGGAGAGGTAGATTCTCTTCCCGGATCTGTCAGTCAAATCAGGGAATGCGGACAACAGCTTCTACATACGTGTAAACAATTTGGGGTCGCCGTCATTATTGTCGGTCATGTGACCAAAGAAGGTGTAATCGCCGGACCAAAAATGCTGGAACACATGGTGGACACGGTTCTGTATTTGGAAGGCGATGATCGATATGACCATCGAATTCTGCGATCGGTAAAAAACAGATTCGGTGCTACGCACGAAGTCGGCATTTTTCGTATGGAAGAAAAAGGGATGATCGAAGTTGAGAATCCCTCGGAAATCTTCTTGGCTGAACGAAACACCGACGCAGCGGGAACAGCGGTCTTTCCATCATTGGAAGGCACTCGCCCAATTTTGGTGGAAGTTCAGGCATTGGTCTCTAACGCAAACTTTGGCACGCCTCAGCGAAATGTGAACGGATTCGATTATCGACGGTTGTCAATGCTGTTGGCTGTCTTAGAAAAACGGTTGAATATACCAATGGGAATGCGTGATGTATTTGTGAATTTGGTCGGCGGAATGAAGGTCGATGATCCGGCAGCGGATTTGTCCATTCTCTCAGCAGTTGCCTCCAGCGCCTGGGACAAGCCCGTGAACGCAGATACTGTTCTCATCGGAGAGGTAGGGCTTGCAGGAGAGGTACGATCTGTCAGTCGTGTGGAAAAACGCCTGAAAGAAGCCACCGCCCTTGGATTCAAAAAAGCATTAATTCCCAAAGCGAGCGCCAAACAACTGACTGCAAAATCACTGGGGATTCAAATCCTTCCGGTAAGCACGGTCAGAGAAGCGCTGAATAAAATATTTGACTGAATGACAAGAGGAAAAACAGAGGATGCTTTATGATTACAGTGAAACAAATTTTTAAAATATATGACTTAAATTCTTCAAAAATAACGTTGGTTCGTCACGGGAATAAGGAAATCCCTATTTTGGATACTTTTCAGAATGATTTTGATCGATTA
Source organism: Fidelibacterota bacterium (assembly GCA_014381855.1). GTDB lineage: Bacteria > Fidelibacterota > Marinisomatia > Marinisomatales > JACNKV01 > JACNKV01. Next base: position 4,897 of record JACNKV010000071.1, read on the forward strand.
GTAGCTTATCAAAGCTTTCTATTACTCCGGCGATAGTTAGTCGTGTGAACGTTGTACAGACAAGAATGTCTGTACTACGGATTTTTCAGTACAACAGACATTCCTGTCTGTTGAAAAAGAGTTTAAAAGAGTAGGTCGGAATATTACGGTTAACCATCGCCGGAGTAATAAGTATAATTTACCAATGGGATGGTTTGAAAATTCTGGAAAATATGATTTGAGTAAAAATGATACTCTTGATGACTTATCTGAAAGGTTGATTATTGAATGTGAAAACAGATGGAAAGAAAAACTTGGAACGCGTGAATTTGGGTTAAATAAAAATTGAATTTTACAAACCCGCCTATCCGTGATATCCGCGTTCTATAAGTCAAATATAGCTCATCATCTATTGTATTGTAGCTCATTTATTTATATATTTGAGCCGTATTTATCTTAAACATGAGCCGCAATGACAAATAATTAGAACAATATGGTATCTGACAAGAAAAATAGAATACTTGATTTTGTAAAGGAAAATCCTTTGCTTTCATCAAAAGAAATCCATAGCGGACTAAATATTGATGTGGGATACTCCACGGTAAAAAGGATATTAACAAAACTAATATCCGACAAATTGATATCCTCGGTTGGGAATGGCAAAGCGAGAAAATATGTACTGAGTCCGTCCTATGAGTTATTTTACCCAATCGATGTTAATGTTTATTTTGAAAAAGAAATTGATGAACGCAAAATTAAAGACCGTTACAATTTTACACTAATCCGAGATGTTATAGGTAAAGTAAAACTATTCTCCGATGAAGAGACACACCAATTAAATCAACTTCAAAAACAATACCGACAAAACGTCAATAGATTAACGAAAGCTGAGTATTCAAAAGAATTAGAGCGATTGGCGATTGATTTGAGCTGGAAGTCATCGCAGATTGAGGGAAATACGTACTCTCTTTTAGAGACTGAGCGATTGCTTAAAGAAAAAGAAACGGCTGAAGGAAAAACAAAAGACGACGCAATCATGCTGCTTAATCACAAAGAAGCAATAGATTTCATTTTTGAAAACCCCAACTATATGACATCGGTAACTATACACAAAATTGAAAATATTCACAGTTTATTGGTGAAGGATTTAGGTATAGACCGGAATATCAGAAAAAGGAAAGTCGGTATTTCCGGGACAAATTATCAGCCGTTAGATAACGAATATCAGATTAAAGAAGCCTTGAGAGACATGTGCAAATTGGTTAATCATCGGGAATCCGTATTTGAAAAAGTATTTCTGGCTCTTGTTTTAACATCATACATTCAGCCTTTTAGTGACGGAAATAAAAGAACAGCCCGCATCATTAGCAATGCTATTTTGATAAGTAACAAATACTGCCCGATTTCGTTCAGGACAATAGATTCCATTGAATACAAAAAGGCAATGTTAATCTTTTATGAACAAAACAATGTCACAGCCATTAAGGATGTTTTTATAAGTCAATTTGAATTTGCGGTAAAGACCTACTTCTAAGATTAACATTAACAAAATTAGATGAACTTCACCCTACTCAAATCCGATAAAAACACGTCTGCCAGAACCGGAATTCTACAAACGGATCACGGTACGATTGAAACACCGATCTTCATGCCGGTCGGGACGCACGGAGCCGTAAAAACATTATCACCGCAAGAATTGGAAACTGCCGGAGCACAAATTATTTTAGGAAACACCTATCATCTTTATCTGCGTCCGGGACATACTCTCATCAAGGATGCCGGAGGACTTCACGGATTTGCCAACTGGGAAAACCCCATCCTCACAGACAGCGGTGGATTTCAGGTGTTTTCGCTGGCAACACTGAATAAGATTACCGACGACGGCGTGGAATTTCGATCACATCTAAACGGGAGTAAACATTTTTTTACACCGGATGTTTCCATGGATATTCAGCGCCATTTGGGTTCAGACATCATCATGGCATTTGACGAATGTCCCCCAAGTGATGCAGACTTCCAAACAATCGAAACTGCCGTAAAACGCACCGCAAAATGGATTAAACAATGTTGGGATTATCTGAAAAGCACACCACCCATCCATTCATGGGAGCAAACACTTTTTCCAATTGTTCAGGGCGGTGTCGTTCCGGAGTTGCGTAAACGAAGCGCGGAAGAAGTGGTTCCGTTTGCTGAATGCGGAATTGCCATCGGAGGGTTAGCCGTCGGTGAAGAAAAAAATGCGATGTTCGATACGATTGCCCTTATGGATAATATCCTTCCGAAAGATCACCCGCGGTATTTGATGGGGGTCGGAACACCGGCAGATTTAGTGGAATCCGTAATGAACGGCGTAGATATGTTTGACTGTGTCATGCCGACCCGCAATGCGCGAAACGGACAGCTGTTCACATCCACAGGGAAACTCAATATCCGTAACGGAAAATATAAAGATGATTTTTCTATCGTAGATGAAAATTGTTCGTGTATGCTTTGTCAAAACCATACCCGCGCTTACCTTCGGCATTTGCTGAACGTGAACGAAATTTACGGCTTGCGCCTGGCCTCGCTGCATAATGTTACTTACTATTTGAATTTGATGAAAGAAATGCGAACCCGAATCAACGACGGTAGTTTTAGTCCTTGGGCAAAACGCTATTTAGACAATTATAAAAAATGAAACCGGCCATTCAAATTATCAACCTGACAAAGACCTTCAAACAATTGAGGGCTGTTGACCAATTAAATCTGGAGGTGCCGGTTGGTTCTGTCTTCGGTTTTTTAGGTCCGAACGGCAGCGGAAAATCCACGACCATTCGCATGATGACAGATTTGATTCGCCCGGATTCCGGCGAAGTTTTTATTAGCGGACAATCCGTTCAAAAACTGCACAACAAAGCATTAATCAATGTCGGTAGTTTTATAGAAAGAGCTGATTTTTATAAACATTTATCCGCAGAAACAAACTTGAAAATGCTGGCGCGGATGGACAATATACCTTTCCAACGTATTTCAGAGGTTTTGGAACGTGTTAAATTAACGGATCGCGCTAAGGATAAAGTGAAAAACTACTCCCAAGGAATGCGGCAGAGGCTGGGTATCGCTCAAGCGTTATTAACTAATCCAAAACTATTAATCTTAGATGAGCCTACAAACGGGCTTGATCCGCAAGGGATGAAGGAAATTCGTGAGTTGGTTCGTGGGCTTAGCGCAGAAGGGATTACCATTTTTCTGTCTTCCCATCTTTTGGATGAAGTACAAAAAATGTGCAGTCATGTCGGGATTGTGCATCACGGCAAATTGATCACAACCGGACGTGTGGGTGAACTTTTAGCTAATTCAGATTTGTTCGTTACCGAAATCAGAGTAACCCCATTGGACAAAGCTGAGACACTCTTGAAAAAGACTGATTGGGTTCATCGCTGTGAAGTAAAAGATGAATCATTATGGATCAATGTCTCTACAGAAACATTACCGAAGGTGACAGAACTTTTGGTAAAACACGGCTGCAGTGTTAAAGCAGTAATCCCCAGAACATCATTAGAAGACCTGTTTTTATCCACGATTAAAGATTAACAATATTTACTGATTATGCTAGGATTAATCCATAACGAACTATTGAAAATTACCGGACGGTGGCGGAGTTATATCGGTTTTGTCGGCATTGCAATCCTCATGCCGTTTATTTTGTGGGGGTTTTCTTATGGTGGCGGACAAATTCACGAGGATTACATGAGTAAAATCGGTGACAGTTTCATCGTCACAGGATCGGTGTTCAATGCCTTTTTGGCAACATATATTCTTCTGAATGCTCTATGGATCCATATTCCGTTTTTGGTTACTTTGGCTGCGGGAGATATTGTTGCCGCCGAAGGAGCCGCCGGTACGTTCAGGATTACTTTAACCCGAAGTGTCAGCCGATTGAAAATCCTGATGGCAAAACTATTTGCCGCATGGATATACACAGCGACGCTGTTGATTTTTATTGCAGTGTTGAGTTTAGGGCTGGGGTCTCTTTGGTTGGGTGCGGGTGATTTGATTGTCTTTGATAAAGGTATTTTAATTTTCGATCAAACCGAAGCCCTTTGGCGAATGTTTCTGTCGTTTACGTTAGCGATTTTGGTTATGTGGGTTGTTGCAGCTCTCTGTTTCATGTTTTCAGCGATGGTCGATAATGGCATCGGTCCTATCATCGGGTCAATGTTTCTTATTGTAATCGGTTACATCATCATGGCAATCCCGCTAGACCTATTTGACGCCATTGAGCCCTATATATTTGTTACTTATTTTAGTGTGTGGCTGCATGCATTTAAGGAACCTATCCCGTGGGATGTCATCCTGAAAAGTTTAAGTGTCCTCTCGCTGTATACCGCAGGTTTTATCGGTATCAGTATTGCGGTATTTCTAAGGCGAGATATAAAAACATGAAGATAGATTTGAAATTATTATATAGAGACGTAGTGTACTACGTATCTATAGCAATGTTTATAACAGGTATTATGTTCGCTCAGCCACTCACGGTTGACTCCATCAAGAAAAATCTTGTAACCCGCTTTGATCTCATCGAAGACTACACGGTAAATGTGAAAATATCCGTAGATATGACGGGGTTCCGAATGCCTAGGAAACGGATAAAACTTTATTACAAAGCGCCGGATAATATCAAAGTGGAATCCCGTGGATTTGCGATCGTTCCCAAAACCGGGTTAGGTGGTTCACCAACACAGTTTTTCAACATGCTGAGTTCCATAGAAATCAAGGCTGATGATTCGTCATTAGAACAATCCAAACTTTTCTTGATTGGTGATGTCATTACAGATTCTTTAGATATCCCGATGTCGGAAGCCGGAGAGTTTCCAAATATGCAAATGATCCTTTCTGTCGATACAGAAAAATGGATAATCACGCAAGTGAGTGCCGTATTTGACAGCACCACAATATTTGATATTTCCAGTGAATATACCGAATCAGACGGATTTTATCTTCCAAAACAAACCATAATGACAATACAATTGAATTCATTAAATGACTGGTCAGTTTACGATCCGGTTCAGGGTGGGCTTGATCATCATAAAAAGGGTAATGATATTGCGGAAGAAATGGGATTTAATCCTGTAGAAGGCCCACTAGGCGGAACGATCACGATGGATTTTTCACGCTACAGAGTGAATCGCGGTTTGAAAGATAAAATATTCGAGGATTCGGATTGGTAATGTTTGAGATTAAGGCAGAGCTTAATATTGGTAAATGTTCAAGTGGTGACGTGTTGAGGGACATTCATCAAAAATATATCATCCTTTGAGTACTCAACCAAAAACCGTTGCTTTTCATACGCTTGGCTGTAAACTAAATTTTTCGGAAACAGCCACAATATCGCGGGATTTTATCCGCCATGGATATGCAATAACTGATTTTCGGGAATCTGCCGATCTTTATATCATTAACACTTGCACCGTCACCCAAAACGCCGATAAAGAAGTCCGTAAGATCGTTCGGCAAGCTCAAAAGAGAAATCCATATGCGTTCATCGCTCTTGTCGGGTGCTACACCCAAATCAAGGCTGAAGAAGCTGTTGGTATTTACGGTGTTGATGCCGTATTTGGTAACTCTGACAAATTTAATCTGTTGTCCCTATTAGATTCCTTTGAGAAACAGGAAACTCCACAAATCTTTCACACAGACATTCTGCGCGATGACACCTTTATATCGTCCTATTCCACGCACGAAAGAACACGTGTATTTCTTAAAGTTCAGGATGGCTGTGATTATCCGTGTACGTACTGTACCATTCCGCTAGCACGAGGGAAAAGCCGTAGTGATTCGATAGCAAACACAATGAAAGTTGCAAAAAAGATTGCTGAGAGTGACGCTCGTGAAATTGTTTTGACTGGCGTGAATGTCGGCGATTTCGGAGCGGGAACCGGCGAAACATTTTTTGATTTAATCCGTGCTTTGGACTCGCTCAATGGAATTGACCGTATTCGTATTTCCTCTATCGAACCAAATCTACTTACAGATGATATTATTCGATTTTGTGCAGAGTCAGATATATTTGTTCCGCATTTTCATATCCCCCTCCAATCCGGGTCAAACAAAATATTGTCGGACATGCGGCGGCGATACAAACGCGAGTTATTTGCTGAACGAGTCCATCAAATCAACTCTCAGATGCCGGACGCAGCCATTGGAGTCGATGTGATTGTTGGTTTTCCAACCGAAACTGATATAGACTTTCAAGACACATTCGACTTTTTACAGACATTGGACATCACCTATCTCCATGTGTTTTCCTATTCTGAACGCCCAAACACGGCGGCACAACAATATTCTGAAAAATTCGAAAAACATATCAAAGCTGAGCGAAGTAAACTATTACACACATTATCGGATGAAAAGCGAAAGATTTTCCACCAGAAGTTTATTGGTCAAACCAGAAATGTTTTGTTTGAAACCATGAAAAGTGATTTGGTTTATGGCCACACCGATAATTACATTCTCACCGCCGTTCCGGGAGATAAAAAAATAATTAATCAAATTCTCTCTGTAGAATTATTTGAAGGAAACCACACCACAATGAAAGGGAAACTCTACCAGTGAAATCATCACCTTTTGTAGGAATTGCCGGAAATATCGGCGTAGGAAAAACCACATTTACACAAATCGTTGGCGAACGATTGGACTGGACACCTTATTTTGAGTCCGTAATCGACAACCCATATTTGGATGATTTTTATCATGACATGGACAGGTGGAGTTTTAATTTGCAGATTTATTTCCTCCACCACCGATTCAAAACACATGTAGCAATGATAAATTCCTCCAAAGGAACAATTCAGGACCGAACGATTTATGAAGATGTGGAAATCTTTGCGCAAAATCTTTTTGATATCGGAAAAATGTCTAAACGGGACTGGGAAAACTATATCGGATTATTCAGCATTATGTCTTCGTTTTTAAAAACACCGGATCTCATCATCTATTTGAAAGCCTCCACCGATACGCTGATAACCCGGATCAATAAACGTGAACGTGATTTTGAATCCGGCATAGACCCCGGGTATCTACACCAACTGAATATTTTATACGGAAAATGGATTCCTGCCATTAAAAATATTCCCGTCTACACAATTGATACAAATAATTTCAATATTTTTGAAGATCATCAAATGCTCGATCAGATTATTGAAAATATCCAATCGTATCTTTGACGTGTTGACGTGCTTCAAGTCCGAATACCAATTTACGCATTCAGATTATTCTGGTGAATTTTGATACGATTAGAAAATATTTCAAAAGAATTCCCTGATAAGATTCTGTTTCAAGGCGTCAATCTTGTGCTTAAGCCGGGCATGCGTGTTGGGTTGGTCGGTGCAAACGGCTCAGGGAAAACCACTCTCCTCCGTCTGATGATTGGCGAAGAGACTTCCGACTCCGGAAACATTCTCAAGAGCCGTGGTTTATCCATTGGACACCTTCCTCAAGACATTGTTATCACTTCAAAAAAATCTATTCTTCAAGAGGTTCTCTCTTCTTTCTTTGATGTTTCTGAATTAGAAATACAGATTGATAAATTAAATGTTGAATTAGCTCAGAGCCACAATGATGAAAAACAACTAAAACGACTGGGAACTCTTCATCATCAATACGAATCTTTAGGCGGATGGGAATTGGAAGATCGTGCAAAAAAAATTCTAAGTGGTTTGGGGTTTAACACGAATCAATTTACTATGCCTATGGAAACATTAAGTGGTGGTTGGCGAATGCGAGTTGCTCTTGCAGGTCTTCTTTTGAAAAAACCTGATTTTCTTTTCATGGATGAACCCACAAACCATCTCGACTTAGATGCAACAATTTGGCTGGAGGATTTTTTGTCATCGTGGAAGAGCGGAATGATTTTGATTAGTCACGATAGACAATTTTTAGACCGGTCTGTCTCTCATGTTTGGGAAGTTGAATCTGAGACTATCCTGTCGTATACAGGAAACTATTCCCGCTATATTGAAGAAAAATCTCTCAGGAGAGAGCAACAACAATCTGCCTACTTGAATCAGCAAAAGAAGATTGCTGAAATAGAGCGGTTTATTGAACGATTTCGATACAAAAACACCAAAGCAACGCAGGTTCAGAGCCGGGTAAAAATGTTGGAAAAAATGGAGAAAATCCCTCCTCCCGTTGAACGAAAGTCTCAAATACGACTCCGAATTCCACAACCGCACCGAAGTCCGTTAAAATTGGTAACACTCTCTCAGGTCGAGAAATCCTATGGGAATTTACAGGTGTATTCACAGCTTGATTTTCTTATAGAACGCGGTATGAAAGTCGGGCTTGTCGGGCGAAACGGCGCCGGAAAATCTACCTTGTTAAAATTACTCGCAGGTGTAGAACCTATTACACAAGGACGTCTGGAGTATACACCCGGTGTAAAAAAAGCCTACTTTGCTCAGCACCAATTAGAAATATTGAATCCGAATGATACAGTGTTTACCTCTATCCGAAAAGTATGCTCGGGCTGGACAGATGTAGAAATTCGCACGTTTTTAGGCGGTTTCCTTTTTTCCGGTGAAACGATTGATAAGCGAATATCTGTATTGTCCGGCGGTGAAAAATCACGGCTTGCACTTGCACGGATACTTGCGGAACCCTCTCACATCCTTTTATTGGATGAACCAACCAATCATTTGGATATGGTCTCCCGTGATATTGTAGAAACGGCTCTAATAAATTATTCCGGAGCAATCGTTTGTATTTCTCACGACCGGCATTTTCTCAATGCCGTCACACATTTAACCGCAGAAATAGGCAATGGAAAAGCAACCTTGTATCATGGTAATTATGACTATTACGAGTGGAAAGTGTTGAGTAAGCATAAGGCTGACCCGCCTGCCGACCGGCCGGCAAGGCAGGCGGAACGGGCAGGGGTTAAGGTTAAAACAAAAAAAACAGTTTATCGCGAAAAAAAGCGAAAGAAAAATCGGCTGCAAAAAATTAAATTACTTCTGAAAGACATTGAAGAGGAACAACAATCTATTCAGAAAAAACTTTCAAGTTCTTCTGTTGCATCCGATTATGAAAAAATTCATGAATTGTCCAAAAAAGAGCTGGAATTAGAATCAGCCTATTTTGATTTACTGGAAGAACAGGAAGCATTGGATAAATAATACCATATTATGTATGTTGGGTTAAGTGTTTTGTGCTCCGGGCATACGTGTGGGGTTTAAAGGTGTAAATTCTTCCTCACTTTGTTCGTCAGAAAGACAAAAAGACTGTGTCATTCCGAAATGAGGGACGAATGAGGAATCTAAATTGTCTTTGCCCCGGAGTTGAGTTTGGTGCTCCGTATCATCTTCCCTAGTGGGTTAAAAACGCAGATCCCTCACGCTCCTGCGTCGGTTCGGGATGACAAAAATTGTTTTTTTTATTTAAATATGCTTGAAAGCAACACTAAAAGTTCATCATAGTCCATATTCTGTCCGAGATAGTATTCACCATCAGTGTTTTGGAGAATCAATTCATAATGCAAATGTGCAATGTCTTTACTTCCTTCGGCAGCCGGCATCAAACCGGAGTTCCCCGTCATTCCAAAAACCTCACCTTGTTTAATCTTATATCCGCGAGTTATGTGCGGATAAATATCAGAAAGATGAGCATAAATGGAAATGGTCCGATATCCTGGGACAAGGTCAAATCCGTGGTCAACGATTACAGCCCGTCCTAAAAGCACATGATTAAATATGTCGGAAGGCGTATGTCCGGTACGTTTGGAGTTTTCTAACATGGTTTTTAAGAACGCCGGTGTAACCTCATCATAATGATGATCTGATCGAACAATAATTCCATCCGAAACCGCAGTTACCGGTGTTCCCCAATTTGCTTGAAAATCAATTCCACGGTGGATGCCATTTCGATATTGGCGTGGAGAATTAGGAAGAAAATGAGGTTCTATCGGCAGAGAAACACTATCGCAGGGGAGAAGTAGCGTGGTGTTCTTAAAGGCATCAGCCGGGGGTAAATGAGTTTGTTTTGAAAACAGGGGTTCGATTGGCGAAAGCACAGTTTGTTTGTGCTTTTGTATAATGGTGTTTGCCAGATTGAGCCACCTTCTTTTGTTAATTTTATACACGAATGTGAAGGCATCATCATTAAATTTTATATTTATTAATTCATAATGAATGTTATAATCCTCAAAGTGAGAGGATATATTTTCTTCTACAATCTGTTTGAGTAAGGCGTCGTCAATGTCGGATAGAACTGTTTTCAAAATAATGGTTTGAGACGGGGTAGGTGGGGTATCTAGTTGAAAACATTCATCCAAAAGGTCATAAGGAACCGTAATGGAAAACTGAAGGGAATCCTTGGAAAACGAGGAAATAAGTTTAACATCGTCGGTCGTGACGGGTGGAGAGTAGGAACATCCTGCAATAAACAGTAGGCTTCCTAAAACATAGGTGTGGCTTTTCGTCAACGGTTATTCAGAGATGTTGCGTAAATGTTTTGTGAGAATATCGACTCCATCCATAAATGCCTGATCAGGCTTCCCTGTTACTGATTTGAGGTTACTGTCGGCAAGGATGGACTCTCCGGTTGCTGTCCCCATGAAAAAATCATCGTCAAAAAACACTTCAACAATAGGAAGTCCAACCAACTCCAGTGTTTCTTTGAGCGCGTATTCATATCGTGCCCAGGACATTGGAGCAATGATGATCCCGTCAGCCCAGTTGCGGTTTCGTTGAATAAGCGTAATTACTTTTTCTAATTTATGTGTTTGCAGGATTTTTAAATTAATATCTTGATTTCGGACATGACGCCGCAGGGCGCGATTTACCTTGTCCAGTGTTAAGCGGTTCCCGGTTTTTGATGATTTTACGCCCAATAAGTTGAGATTGGGTCCCTGAATAATTAGTATGTTCATTGTTAAGTGTTAAGGTGTTTGCGTGTTAGAGTTTTAAAGTATCGTGGTTCTTACTTCTTCATTTGATCTATTTTTCATCTCAGTGGTAGGAGATGCCCAAGTATGTAGCCGATAATAATTCCGGTAAGGACTGCAAACGTTAGAATTCTCGAACTTGTTACAGACTTTGTGTATCCTTTTTTAATTGCCACAACAGATACAAAATATCCAAGAGCATTCACGACCCAGAAAAAAGGGATGGTGAAAAGTTTAATGATAAAGGGACCAATCCAGGGAATGAGTGCAATGAGTGCACCCAACCCGGAAAACACTTGCGTAAACAATCCAAGAGCCAACGTTAAGAAGACAACGATTTTTTCGTCAATTCCCAACCGGAGTGCCACAATAATCATGATGACAACGATCCCCCAGATCAGAAAATGACGTTTATTTTCTTTCCAAATGTTATTCATGGTTTCATCTGAATTTTTATCGGAATGCCGGACAGTGTGAAAGAGGCTTGAAGAATATGTTTGTCTCCTCCCCGTTCAACCCAAAGCTGTCTGACGCCTTTTTGATGGGTAATATTACGGCTGAAATAGTCTGTTTGGTCAAGTATTTTTACATTTTTTTTGTTCGCCGGAAAAACGTCCAAACGAAAATGATTAGATGAGATGGAGTCACTACCAACAAATAGATTCATCGAATCCGCCCACAAAAAACGCGCTCTGAAGGATGACCCTTCATGCTCCATTAAAAACCACTTCGTGTCCAGCTCGCTTAAAGGCGTGTGATGTACACGACTAAACAAGGAAAAAATGTTGTGGTGTTTTTCCTCCCTTGAAACCCTATCGTACTTTTTGTAATTAAACTCATGTGAGCTTTCATCCCAAACACAGGTTAGTTTTTGTTCAAATGTTCCCTGTTTAACGGATTTTCGATACGACGTGCATGCATAAGTAGTTGAATCAAATGTTGTGATATAATCATTGTCAAAAGGAAAAATGATATCAACGATTCCTGTTGATGTTGCTCGAACAGACATTGAGTCTGACGTGGGAGTATGAATGTTTACCTCACCGATCTGAAATCCCCATACCGATATTTCATAGGTTTGGGATTGAGCAGAAGGAAACATCACCACTGCTGTTGTCAGCAGGATTAATAAAAAACGAAAATGCTTCAAGGGGTGGCTTTCCAGTTTAAACGACCGACAAGACTTAAAATACCAAGCATCGGGATGTAAATGATTTGAAATAAAACCCAAAGAGTGGTTTGAATTGGATTTAATCGAAAATGAAATTTAATTGCCCCTGCGGTGAAAAGCAGAGAATCAAAAACCCATTTTATGAATATTGCGGGAATAAAAAGAGAAAATATCGGTAAAAATAATGCTGAGATAAGCAGTCCGACATTTGTGAAGTATGTGGTAAGCAGGAAAAACAGAAAATCGAAATGGGAAGATCCCGACAGTTTTTTTGTGTTAGAAGCCCATCGGATTTGTTGACTGAAGAAATCAGAAAGCGACTGTGCCGGTTCTGTTGTCACAAAGCTATGTGAATCAAGATTAAAACGCACAGAAGCATACTTTGCAATGGATTGAACTAAAAACATATCATCGCCCGATAGCTCATCTGCTACGGAGATAAACCCTCCGATTTTGTCATAGAAAGATCGTTTGTATGCCAAATTCTGACCGGACCCTGACCATGCCCTGTTCCAACCTATCGCTCCGGCATTGGCAGTCATAAGTGCAAAAAAATTGAGGAATTGATGTTGGTTTAAAAGAGAGTTAGTTTTTTTTTGCACTGTAGACAACCCAACAACAATCCCGGTTCCCGGATTAAATGCGTGAACCATGCTGTGTATCCATGTCGTCGGTATGCGACAATCTGCATCTGTTGAGAGAATAATCTCTCCGCCGGAAGATGCCTTGATGGCTCGGGATAGCGCGTATTTTTTTGGAGTCATTTCTTCTGATTTCTTTGTTATCTGTACCCCAATAATATTTGAATGTCCCGACACATATTCAGAGATGATATTCCATGTGCTGTCTTCTGATCTGTCATCTGCAATAATTACTTCATATTTATCTTTCGGGTACTCCTGTTTGGACAAATCCTGAAGGAGCTGTGATAAGTTCTTTTCTTCGTTTCTTGCGGCAATAACGACAGAAACAGATGGGAAGTCAGTTCTGTGCTCCGACCCGCGACGCAGACGAAGCAGTCCAATGGTAAGCGCTAAAATAAAAACAAGATATATTAAGAAAGCAGTGGCAAAAAATATGAGTAAAATATTCATCGTAAGATAATTATTCAGTTATGAGAAAGAACACGGACGCCAGACCCATCTACTTTTTACCCCACGGGAAGGATAGATATTGCAATCAGAAAATAGAGCGCAACACCAAGAATGTCAATACTGGTTGTCACAAATGGTCCGGTAGCAATCGCAGGATCCACATCCAATTTTCTGAGGAGAAGCGGAACAAGCGTGCCGATGAATGTCGCAATCAACATGGAAGCACAAATACTCAATCCCACCACAAGCCCAAGATACGGACTTGTGTCCAGAAATTTAAAGACAGCAAACACGCCAAGTAATAAACCGTACAGACCTCCAAGAATTAGCCCGACGCTGGTTTCTTTGAGAATCAATTTAAGATCATCACCAATATTTACACGTCCGGTGGCAAGTCCACGCACCACAATCGTCGAACTTTGTGTCCCAACATTTCCTCCCATCCCAATAATGACAGGGATAAAGGCAGCCAATGCCATCGTAGCTTCCAAGACGTGTTCAAAAGCCCCAATGATGTACGCAGCAACAATTCCCCCTATCCAGCTAGCAAACAGCCATGGTAAGCGTGCGCGTGCATTATCCCACGAAGATTTCAGCAAGATTTCACGGTCTTTTCCGGCACCCGCCATCTGGAGAAAGTCTTCCGTTGCCTCTTCCCGGATAACATCCACAACATCATCAACCGTAACGATTCCTAAAATGTGATCATCAGAATCGACCACGGGGATGGCAAGGTAATTATACTGGGAGACAATATGCGCAACTTCTTCCTGGTCTGTTTCCGGACGAACAGAGTGAACGTGCTTAGCCATGATATCTTTTAATCGAACTTCAGGGGGTGTGGTCACAAGGTCTCTAAGTGAAATCACACCGATAAGACCTCCGTCATCATTGGTAATATAAAGGTAAAATACCATTTCTGCATCTTCATGGTCCTGCAAGGAGCGTATGGCTTCCTCCGCTGATGTTTCCTCGTGTAGCGTAAAAACATCTGTGGACATAAGGCTCCCGGCACTGTCTTCCGGATAAGCTAATATTTCTTCAACCTCTTCCTGTTCTTCTTCTTTCATAAGATCAAGCACAGATTGTACTTTTTCTTCGGATAATAAATTTAGGATATCCGCCTGATCATTCGACCCAAGTTCTTGAAATATCCGGACAATTCGTGTCGGGTCTTCTCTCTCAAGAAGGTTAGATACAATCGACTCATCCAGTTCGACCATAACCTCCGCCGTATGCACATCTTCGATCATGTATCCAAACAGGGTTGTTTGTTCTGTGTCTGAGAAATATCGAAAGAGAACAGCAAGGTCAGCGGGATGCGTTTTTTGGATAAGTTTAATTAAGTTCGTTTTTGCATGCCGTCGAAGCAATCGGCGGAACGTATCACGCAAAACAGTAATTTCATGTACAAACATTTCTTTTTTCATCGTTGAATCTCCAAAGATTTATGAAGCCATTTGAAACCAAAATAAACACATATCACTGCAAATACAAGCACGATAGGCGAAACATGATTATGCCATGTGTAAAACACTGCGGAGTTATCATCGGTATTCGCCAGTAAAAGCGCAAACCCGTTGTTCATCCCGTGTAAAATAAAACTAGGGAGGATAGACCCTGTCCGCCACGCGAGATATCCAAGCAAAACACCAAGAACGTAAATCTGAATCAACCAATATGGATTCATATGCGTAAAAGCGAAAAATAGGCTGGTGACGAGAACTGCCCGGGTAATATCACGCCAGTTATCTTCAAGGAATTTTTGTAAAAAACCACGGAAGAGTAATTCTTCTCCAAGTGGTGCAATGATAACGACTGCAGAGATAACCAGAAACATCGTTCTTGCTGATGTCAGTTTAAAGATATCCGCAAGCCGTTCCAGTGCGCTGGGAAGAGGGAAAAAAAGACTCATCACCCTGTCCATTTCATCCGCAAGAATGATGATACCAACAGACAGAATAACAACAGAAAAAACAACAGAAGCTGAAACGGGATGCAGGCGAAACCTGGAACGTATGCTCTCTCCGCGAAATTTTAGAAAAATAAACGCCGGAAGAATAATGGCGCCCTGACCAATAAACAAAGAGAGGTGCGTGTAGTATAACTCCCTGTCAGGATGAAACCTCAACCCAAAACCGAGGATAATACCACTTACAGCAAACGCCAATAGGATAGACGCTGCCACAAGTCCGAAAACAACGGGGACTGTGAGTATCCGATTCATGAGGGTCTGTTTCTTCGTATATCATAGGTAAAAGTTAAGGATTTTGACCGGTCAATTCATACAACAGAATGCTTCCGGCAATTGCCGCATTTAAAGACTCTCCTCCACCAATTTTAGGAATGGACACAGAAAAATCAAGCCTGTTTATAATTTCGGGTGAAAGCCCATGCGCCTCACTCCCAATTGCCAAAATCCATGGTTCTTCAATTGTTTCAATTGAAGAAATAGATGCACCATTGCTTACACCTCCAAAAATGGTGTGCGTTTTTTTCAAGACAGATAACTCCAACGGCTCAAAAATAGATGTATGGAAATGAGCCCCCATTCCAGCGCGGACAACTTTTGCATTGAAAGGATCAATAGAGTTGGGTGAGAGAGCAATATGTTTTACATCAAACCAAACAGCCGTCCGCAACAGAGTGCCGAGGTTGCCCGGATCTTGAATCTCAAACAGATATAACCAGTTGTTTCGGTCGTCTGGTTTTATATCATTTTTATGTGAGAAAGAACACACTCCGGCGATGCCCGAAGGCTGGACTGTGTCGGTGATAGATAGAAGATCGGCCTCGGATACGACGCAAAAGGGCATCTCTTTTTTCCGCAGAGCTTCGATAAACTCTTGATGGCTTAGATTAGATAAAAAAGCTTTTGTAACATAAATTTGTTTTAATGGGGTGTCCTCTACTTCTAACGCAGAGGAAATCAAACGAGCTCCCTCAATAAGATACTCTCCATATTGTTTTCGATACTTCTTTATCTGAAGTGATCGAATCTGTTTTTTTTCTTTATTCGTAAGCATGCGTTAAAGTGTTGAAGAATATACAACCTTTCCATTTACAATTGTGAAAAGAACATTTGTATTCAATATTTCGTCAGGCGATATGGTTTCCAGGGAGGTATCCAGCACGGTAAAATCTGCATAAAAACCGGGAGCGATTTTTCCTTTTACGTCTTCTTCAAATGAGGCATACGCTGCCCATGAAGTGTACATGTTAATCGCTTGGTCTATAGACACACATTCATTAGGTTGCCAACCGGTGTGAGGATGCTTGTTTTTATCCTGTCTGGTAACAGCTGCATGAATTCCTGCAAGCGGATTTGGAAATTCAACGGGAGCATCTGACCCGCCCGGGATGATAGACCCTGCCTCAATAAGCGACCTCCAAGGATAGGCTTCCTCCAACCGATCATCGCCTAAACGGTCATCTACCCAATCCATATCACTGGTGCAATGCGTCGGCTGCATGGAGGGCAACACCCCAAGTTTTGCAAAACGCAGCATATCATTTTTATGAATGATTTGTGCGTGTTCGATACGATTCCTTAGGGTACGCTCTCCACGTTGCTCAAAAATGTCTAAAACGATTCGATTAGCACGATCTCCGATACAATGAATTCCCACCTGAAAACCTGCAGCATTTGCCTGCTGAACTTTTTGAGCAATTTCAGAAGAATCGGCAAGGGTTAAACCGAAATTCCCGGGGTCATCGGAATACGACTGAAGAAGTGCTGCCCCTCGCGAACCTAGTGCGCCGTCCATATAGAGTTTTACCGATCGAATATTGAGAAATTGATTTTTGGTTTCGATCCCGGCGGACAAAAAATACCCTGCGTCCTGGGGTGTGTCGTTTAACATCGCATAGACTCTAATTGGGAGCAGATTGTCTTTAATGAGAGATTGAAGAATTTCAATGGTTTTCCGGCTGGTTCCGGCATCGTGAACACCGGTTATACCCAAAGTATTTAATAGCGATACTGCTTTTAAAATTTGTCGCTGTTCATCTTTTTGTTTGCTGATTGGAATGTGAGGAGCAACTAATTCCATCGCATTATCTATCAGTATGCCGGTTGGATTACCTTCATTATCTCTGAGGATTTTTCCACCTTCAGGGCTTTGGGTGGACTTTGTAATCCCGGCAAGTTCAATTGTTTTTGAATTTACCCATGCCGCATGACCATCAATTCGGCGAAGATAAACAGGTGTTTGAGGGGCAATAGAATCCAACATTTCTTTGGTTGGATATTGTGTGTCCTCCCAATCATTTTGATCCCATCCGCGACCCTGAATCCAGCGACTCTTTTCAATTGAGCCAACTTGGGTGGCAACCATATGTAGTATCTCATCGGTAGAAGATGTCCCCACTAGATTCAAAACTTCTAAAGACCATCCAAGCCCGACCAGATGTAAATGTGCATCTGTAAATCCCGGATAAACAACCCCGCCTTGTAAGTCAATCGTCTTTGCGTGTTTGGCTGATAAGTTACTCCCGATTATTTCTATTCGTCCTTCACGGCACAAGATGGAGTTTGCGTCCGGGTGTTGGTAAATTGAACAATGTGTAAACAGTGTCTGTTGGCTATGTGCAGCGGATATCATCAGGGCTAATAACGCGGTAACTATGATTTTATTCATAAAAATATTCCGATAGAAAATAGACAAGATAATTGATAATGAATAATAGAAAATAGAGAATTGGAGGAATGGAGTGTTGGGTGAAACCGGAAACTTGAAACAGGTGATTAGTGAGTAGTCCAAAGTAAAAAGTCGAAAAGTCGAAACGTAGCTGAGATCCCGTGTTTTGTACGGGGTCGAAAGTCGCAAAACTTAAATCCGCACCCAAACAAAACAAGATTCCTCATTCGTACCTCATTTCGGACACATACTATTTTCTGTCATCCCGAACCGACGCAGGAG